>NZ_JBLKKY010000026.1:0-52952 GCF_059438195.1 Paraconexibacter sp. | reverse complement strand
CGCGCATCGCCCGCGCCGTGGAGGCGACGAGGCCCGCGAGGTCGTCGGGCCGGACGCCGCGCAGCTCGCGGAGCGCCGGGCCGAGCGGGCGCAGCTGCGGCTCGAGCTCGTCGACGAGCCGCCCCGCCGCGTCGCCCTCGAGGGCGACGCCCAGCTCGCGCAGCATCGTGCGCTGGCCCTCGACGGCCCCGTCGTCCCAGACGCGCAGGACGTCGTCGAGCTCGACCTGCGGCCGCGTGCGGCTCTCGCGGATCAGCGCGTCGCCGAGGCTCGGCGCCGACGGGGACCCGGGGTCGAGCGCGACCTCGAAGCGGCCGCCGAGGAGCGTGCGGTAGCGCAGCGAGGCGGTCGCGTCGTCGTGCAGCGCGACCTCGTCGTCGGTGATCCGCATCGTCACGAGCGCGGCGCGCCCATCGTCGGCGCGCTCGACGGACTCGACCCGGCCGACGTCGACCCCGGCGACCCGGACCGGCGTCTTCTCGTTGAGCTGCGGAGCGAACGTGAACGTCGCGCGCACGGTGCGCCCCCCGTCGCCGCCGAGCAGCGGGACGCCGCCGCCGAGCGCGACGGCGAACGCCGCGGCGATGAGCCCGAGGACGATCGCCCCCGAGCGCAGCGACGTGTCGCGGCGGCGCCTCATCGGCCCGGCCTCCCGCCCTTCGGGCGGCACGGCTCGGGCGCGCCGTCGACGCCGGAGCCCGCCGCGATCCCCGGTCCCGTGTTCGGAGTCTGCCCGCTCGGGAAGCCGAGACCGGTGCGGAGGATCGTCTGCGGGCCGAGCGGGCCGGTCTGGCCGACCGGCGCGTAGCCGAGGAAGCTGCGCCAGTTCGCGCCGAACCCGCGGATGTCGCAGCCGTAGCGCCCGAGGATCCGCGACGGCTCGCGCGCGAGGTCGAGCGTCGCCGTGAGCCGCGGGAGGACGGGGTCGACGGCCTCGGTGAGCGCGAGCGTCGGGCCGACCGCGTCCCCGGCGGTGTCGAGGAGGTCGTCGAGGTCGCCGAGCGGCTCGCGGCCCTCGTCGAGCACGGTCGTGAGCGCGGCGAGGCCGCGGGGCGCGACGTCGGTGAAGCTGGCGGCCGCGCGGGCGAAGCGCGTCGCGCGGGCGAGCGCGGGCTCGGTGCGCGCGAGCGAGCGGCGCGTCGCGCGCAGCGCCCCGGGCGCGACCGCGAGCGCCTCGCCGACGTCCTCGCGGGCCTCGGCGAACGGCCGCAGCGCGGCCTCGCCCTCCGCGAAGCCGCGGGCGACGTCCTCGCGGACCGGCTCGACCGCCGCCGCGAAGACGCCCGCGCTGCGGACGAGGCGGGCGGTCGTCCCCTCACGGGCGAGCAGCGGGCCGAGGGACCGCGCGATGTCCGCGAAGACCTCGGGCGCGATGCCGAGCATGTCGTGCACGTCGTCCCCGCGCCCGGCGAGCCCGCCGCCGAGGCCACGGAGGGTCGCGCGCATCGACGCCTGGCGCTCGGGGTCGAGCGCGTCGAGGACGTCGGCGAGCTGGACCGCGGTCGACGTCTCGTCACGCCGGATGACCTCGCCGTCGCGGAGGGCGCGCGCGCTCGTCCCCGGCCGCAGCTCGACGTACTGCGAGCCGAGGAGGCCCTTCGGCCGCAGCCGCACCGTCGAGTCGACGGGCACGGGCCGCGCGGCGTCCTCGAGCTCGAGCTCGGCGACGGGCACGCCCTCCTCGAGCCGGATGTCGCCGACGCGCCCGACGAGGTGCCCGGCGATGCGGATGTCGTCGCCGGCCCCGAGCGTGCCGAGCTCGGCGAGCTCCGCCTCGACGGTGAGGAACGACTCGCCGGGCAGGCCGCGCTCGGCGCCGAAGGCGAGGAACACGGCGACGACGCAGAGCGCGAGCGTCGCCGCCCCCGCGAGGAGGAGCGCCGGTCGCTGCGCCTCGTCGACGCTGCGGCGGGGTCCGAAGCGGCGGCGTCTCATGGCGCGAGGAGGTAGTCGAGGAGCCCGCTCACGGCGTCGTCCGTCGTCTGCAGCGTCTCGTCGGCGACCGCGGGGAGGTCGATGTCGGGGAGGGCGATCTCGGGAAGCGCGGGGAGCGACGGGCGCGTCGGCTTCTGCGGGCGCGGCGCCGGCGCGTCGCCCTCGGCTGGGCCGTCGGCCTTCTCTGGCGCGCGCGGACGACGCGGCCGGCGGGCCGGCTGGGGATCGCCCTCGACGTACTCGCGCAGCGCCCCGAGGACGGTCGGGTCGATCGACGCGCTCACGCGGAAGATGTGCGAGACGCCGTCCTTCTGCTGGATCGCGCGCGCCCAGTTCTCCATCGTCCCGAGCAGGTCGGCGGCGCCGAGGTCGAGCGCCCCGGTGAGCGCGTCGGCGTCGCGGCCGAGCCCCTCGAGCGTGCGGACCGCCGGTCGCAGCCGGCGGACGACCGGCGCGCCCTCCTCGCCGAGCCGCCCGAGGGCCGGCGCGACGCGACGCGCGGTGGCGAGCGCGGGCCGGGCCGCCGTCGTGAAGCCGGGGAGCGCGTCGAGCGTCGCGGTGAGCGCCGGCGCGGTCGCGCGCAGGCCGTCGGCGGCGGGACGCAGCGCGGCGCCGGTCTCGTCGAGCGAGCGCAGGGTCGTGCGCAGACGCCGCAGCGTCGGGTGCAGCTCGCGCAGAGAGGCGCCGAGTCCTTCGCGCCGGTCGGCGAACGTCGTGAGCGCCTCGGAGGCGGTCTCGACGAGCTCGCCGAGGCCGGCGCGCTCGCGGGCGACCGACGCGACGACGCGGTCCGAGCGCTCGACGAGGACGCGCAGGGCCTCGGTGTCCTCACCCACCTCGTCGAAGAGCGCCTCGAGGTCCTCGAGCGTGCGCGGCATGCGTCGCAGCGCGCTCCTCAGCTCGTCGCCGCGGCCGCCGAGCGCGATGCCCGCCTCGCGCAGGAGGATCGCGAGGCGCGTGCGCGTCGACGGGTCGAGGACGTCGAGCACGTCGTCGATCTCGACCGAGGTGCGGACGCGGTCGGGCGGGATCGTCGCCCCGTCGCCGAGCGGGCGGGCGGCGTCGCCCGCGTCGAGGTCGACGTACTTCTCCCCGAGGAGGTTCGCCGCGCGGATCCGCACGCGGGCGTCGCGGCCGACCGGCGGGAGCGCCTCGTCGAGCTCGAGCCGGGCCATCACCGTGTCCCTCGCGGTCACCTCGAGCTCGGCGACACGGCCGACGTCGACGCCGCCGACCCGGACGACCGAGCCCTCCCGGAGGCCGTCGGCGGTCGGCAGCTCTGCTCGCAGGACGGGCCCGTCGCCCCCGGCGAGCACGACGACCGCGAGCGCTGCGACCGCGGCGAGGGCGGCGAGACGCGCGATCACGGGACGCGCTCCGTCGTCGGGTCGAGGCCGTCGGCGCCCGCGCCGCACTGCGGCTGCAGCCACGTCGCGCCGTCCTGCGTGTGCGCGCCGTAGCCGGGCGGGCGGATGCGCGCGTACCCGAGGCCGGGGACGAGCGGCTGCAGCTCGGCGGCCGACGTCGGCATGACGTTCGGGAACGGGAAGTTCTGGAGCATGACGCGGCCGTAGTTGCCGCGGGCGTCGTAGCTCGACCCGATGCCCGACCAGCTCGTGAAGAAGCCGGCGATCTCGGGGGCGTAGGGCCGCAGGCACCCGACCATCGGCGCGGTGCGGTCGACGACGCCGACGAGCCGCGAGGCGAGCGGCCGCGCGGCGTCGAGGAACGACGTCGTCGCGGGCGCGGCGTCGTCGAGTGCGACGAGCGTCGCGTCGGCCTGCGGCGCGACCTCGCGCAGCGTCGTGAGCGCGCGGCCGAGCGGACGGGCGAGGCGGCGCAGCTCCCGGCCCCCGGGCCGGAGGTCGCCGACGACGTCGTCGGCCCGCTCGAGTACGGGATCGGTCCGGCCGAGCGTCGCGCGGGCGCGGCGCAGCGTTCCCGGGAGATCGGCGAGCGTCCGCTGCGCCGCGTCGGCGTGCGCGGCGATCTCGGCGAACGTCGCGCCGGCGTCGCGCACGAGGCCGTGGAGCGCGGGCGCGTCGGCAGCGAGCGCCGAGGCGGTCCCCGCGCCGGAGGCGACGAGCGTGCGCAGCGCGTGGGTGTCGGCGCCGAGGTCGTCGAACAGCTCGGCCGCCTCGGCGAACGCGGGGCCACCGGCCGCGACACCGTCGCGCAGCTCCTCGCCGCGGCCGCCGAGGGTGCGTGCGCCGCCGTCGACGAGCCCGGCGAGCCCGCGGCGCGCCGACTCGTCGAAGACGTTCAGGAGGTCGTCGACCTCGACGGGCGTGATCGTGTCGGTCGTCGGCAGCCGCGCGCCGTCCTCGAGGCCGGTCGCGCCCTCGGGCCCGGGCGTGAGCTCGACGTAGCGGTTCGAGTACGAGGCGGTGCCGCCCCAGCGGATCTCCGCCGTCGTGCCCTGCGGCAGCGGCCACACGCCCTCGTCGTCGATCTCGAGAGTGACGTCGGCGAGCCCGTCGCGCAGCGCGACCTCGCCGACCGTCCCCACCTCGACGCCCGCGGCGGTGACCCGCGCGCCCGGCACGAGCTGGACGGCGCCCTCGAACGTCGCGTGGATCTCCCGCTCGTCGCCCGCGGCGCGCACGAGGAGGACCGCGGCGACCGCGACGATCGCGACGGCTCCGGCGACGGCGGCGCGCGCGCCCACGTCAGCCCCCGAGCGGGATCCGCGAGTCGGTCCCCCAGATCGCGATCGACAGCGTGCCGCCGATGACGTGGATGAGGACGAGGTTGACGACCATCGACCGCGCCGTCGCCCGGCCGACGCCGACCGGGCCGCCCTTCGCGTTGTAGCCGTAGAACATCCCGACGAGGACGATCGCGATCCCGATGATCATCGCCTTGAGCAGCGAGAAGAGGTCCTCGTCGAGGCCGTGGATCGGCCCGAAGTGGCCGGCGAGCCACGCGCCCGACGAGACGTCGCCGACCTGGAAGACGACGACGAGGTAGGTGCCGAGCGTCCCGGCCCCCATCGCGATGAGGTAGATGACCGGCATCGCGATGAGCGCGCCGACGAGCCGCGTCGCGACGATGAACCGCATCGGGTCCGACCCCATGACCTCGAGCGCGTCGATCTCCTCGGAGATGCGCATCGAGCCGATCTCGGCGACGAGACCGCACCCGACCTTCGCGGCCATGATGTAGCCGAACATGTACGGGAACATCTCCCGCACGTCGCAGATGACGGTGAAGAGGCCGGTCGCGCCGCTCGCGCCGAACGCCTTCGAGAAGTAGGCGGTGAAGAGGCCGCACTGCGCCCCGATGACGAAGACCATCGCGACGACGACGAGGGCCGAGCCGGTGATGAGGATGCCCGCCTGGCGCAGCGTCTCGGCGGTGTGATGGGAGACGCCGCGGGTCGACCTCGCGGCGCCGACGCCGAACTCGGCGAGCCGGCCGGCCTCGCGCACGCCGTCGCGGACGGGCTGCCGCGCGGCCATCAGCGCAGCCCCGTGAGCTCGGGGTACACCGCGAGGAGCACCGACGTGAACACGTAGTTGAAGATCCAGACGGCCGCGAACGCGATGACGACCGCCTGGTTCACCGCGCGCCCGACGCCCTCGGGCCCGCCCTTCGCGTGCAGGCCCTTGTAGCAGCAGACGACGGCGATGATGACCCCGTAGCCGGTGCTCTTGATGACGCCGCCGATGAGGTCGGGGGCGGTGAAGTTCGCCTGGAACGTCGCGGTGAACGACGCGATCGTCGTGTCGTACAGGACGAGGACCGTGACGAAGCCGGAGAGCGTGCAGAAGACGACGGCGACGAGGAAGAGGAGCGGGGTGATGAGCGCCATCGCGAGCATCCGCGGCACGACGAGGCCGCGGAGCGGGTCGACGGCGAGGACCTCGAGCGCGTCGAGCTCCTCGCGCGTCTTGCGGGCGCCGAGGTCCGCGGTGATGGCCGTCCCCGCGATGCCGGCGACGACCATCGCTGTCACCCAGCCGGCGACCTCGCGGACGGCGGCGGTGACGTAGACGCCGCCGGTGCGGTCGGTGCCGCCGAGCGCCTCGAGGACGAGGCCGGCCTGGACGCCGATCGCGCCGAAGCCGAACACGAAGACCGAGAGCGCGAGCGGGATCGAGCAGCGCGTGACGATGATCGCCGCCTCGTGGACGAAGTCGGCGGCCCACGCCGACGGCCTCGAGACGGTCGCCCGCAGGGCGCGCACGAGGAGCACCGCCATGCCGCCCGCCTGGGCGACGGCGGCCTGCAGCGGGCCCGGCGCGGTCTGCGCCGGAGCCCGTGCCGTCCGCGGCACCGGGGGCGGCGCGGCCGGGCGCTCGTGGTCGACGATCGCCATGTGCCGTCACCCCTCGTACAGCGCCTCGATCTCCCCCGCGTACTTGTCGACGATGACCCGCCGCTTCAGCTTCGCCGTCGGCGTGAGCTCCTCGGAGTCGGGGAGCCAGTCGACCGGCAGCAGCGTGAAGCGCTTGATCTGCTCGACGCGCGAGAGCTGCTCGTTGGCGCGGTCGACCGCCGCGGCGACCTCGGCGAGCAGCTCGGCGTCGCCCGCGAGCGCCTCGGCCGAGGAGTCGTCGCGGCCGTGCTGCGCCGCCCACGCCGCGGCCGCGTCCGGGTCGAGGACGAGCAGCGCGACGTTGTAGGGGCGCCGGTCGCCGATGCAGCACGCCTGGCCGATGAGCCCGCTCGCGCTCTTCAGCGCGTTCTCGATGTTCGCCGGCGACATGTTCTTGCCGGCGGCGTTGATGATGAGCTCCTTCTTGCGGTCGACGATCCGCACGTAGCCGTCGTCGTCGATCGCCGCGACGTCGCCGGTGTGCAGCCAGCCGTCGGCGTCGAGCGCCTCGGCGGTCCGCTCCGGGTCGTTCCGGTAGCCGCGCATGACGTTCGGGCCGCGGACGAGCAGCTCGCCGTCGTCGGCGAGGCGCAGCTCGACACCGGGCAGGGCGCGGCCGACCGTGCCCGCCCGGATGTCGTCGAGCGGGTTCACCGTGCCGATGCACGAGACCTCGCTCATCCCCCACACCTCGCTCACCGGGAGACCGAGCCGCTCGAAGAACGCGAGCGTCGAGGCCGCGATCGGGGCGGCGCCGGAGGCGACCCAGTCCACGTCGTCGAAGCCGAGCTTCGCGAGGACCGCAGGCCCCGCCTCGGGCGGCGGCTCGTCGCCGAGCTGCGCCGCGAGCGCCGCGTGGAGCTTCTCCCAGATCCGCGGGACGCCGGCGAACACGGTCGGCCGGCAGTCCGGCAGCGCTGCGGCGACCTGCTTCGGGTCGTCGACGCAGGTGACCGTCGCCGCGGTGACGAGCTGGCAGTAGTGCGAGGCGAAGCGGTCCGCCATGTGCGCGAGCGGGAGGTAGGAGAGGACCCTCCCGCCCGCGCGCACGGGCAGCGCCGCGTCGACCGCGGTCCACTCCCACAGGAGGTTGGCGTGCGTGATCTCGACGCCCTTCGGCGGCCCGGTCGTCCCCGACGTGTAGATGATCGTCGCGACGTCCTCGGGCTCGACCGCGCCCGCCGCGGCGGCGAGGTCGAAGCCGACGGCGCCGCGCGCCTCGAGCTCGGGCAGCTCGTCGACGGTGAAGACGTGCTCGACGCTCGCGACCTCCGCGGCGCGGACCCGGTCGACGAGCTCGCGCTCGCAGATCGCGACCTTCGTCCCCGCGTTGCCGAGGAGGTAGGCGATCTGGCTCGGCGCCGACGTGAGGTAGATCGAGAACGGCGTCGCCCCGAGGTGGAGCGCCGCCGTGTCGAGCACGAGGTGCTCGGGCGAGTTGCCGAGCATGAAGGCGACGGTGTCGCCGCGGCCGACGCCGAGGGCGGCGAGCCCCGCGGCGAGCCGCTCGACGCGGGCGGCGTACTCGCGCCAGGTGATGCCGCCCTCCTCGCCGACGCGGCGCAGGGCGACCGCGTCCGGGTCGCGCGCCGCGCTCGCGGCGAACGCCTCGGGGAGGGTGCGGGCGCCGAGGCCGGGGAGGCGCTCGGCGGAGCCTGCCTGCTGGACCGTCATCGCGGCACCTCCCGTCCGAGCCAGCCTCGGTAGAAGCCCTCGACGTCGGGGAGGAACTCGTGGACGACCGGGTAGCCGGGCGGCACCGCCTCGACCTCGAGCAGGTGTCCCGAGATCGGGCAGTAGTACTCGCGCAGCTCCATCCACGACGGGTCGGGGTGCGCCATCTCGGGATACACCTCCCGCATGAGCTCGGGGGTGTCGCGGACGAGGCAGACGGCGTGCATCTTCCAGTTCTCCTCATGGGTTCCCAGGTCCGCGCCCGCGTCGGTGCGCACGACGAGCGCGCCGTCGGAGCGGCGGCGGACGATGTTGAGGCCCTCGCCGTAGGGGAGGACGATCGGGTCGTCCCACGGGACGCGGGACTGCAGGAGCGCGACCCAGTCGTCGAAGCGCGCGGCGTCCTTGAAGCCCGACTGGATCTCGCGGATCTGCGCGCGGCCGAGCTGCCCGTTGACGAGCGCGCGCAGCGTGTCGCGGCCGAGCGGCGGGACCTCTGCGTCGTCGACGTCCCAGTCGGCGCGGGAGGCGACCGCGGAGCCGAGGTAGCTGCGCGCCGCCTCGAGCGGACTCACCTTCCCGGGCTGCGCGCCCGGCGCCGCGACCGTCGGCGTCTCGGCGGTGATCTCGAAGTCCTCCGGCAGGTCCCAGAACCCGCGGAGCTCCGCCGCCCAGGCGGGCGAGAGCCGCATCGACTCGGCGTACATGATCCGGATCGGCTCGATGAAGTCCTGCGCGAGGACGCGCTCACGGGCCTCCGCCCACCACTCGCGGGTCGGCCGCGCGCGCTCGAGCCGCCGGGCCCGCGCGCCGGCGCGGTCGCTCATCGCGTAGACGCGCTCGGCGTCGCGCGGGAGGAGGTGTCCCTCCTCGACGTCGCGGCGCACGGCCTCCTCGGCGCGCAGGAGCGGGTCCCCCATCCCGCCCGCGCCCTTGAGCACCGACAGGTAGAGGTCGCCGTCCTTCACCGCGCGCATCGTCGTGAGCGCGTCCTGGCGGTGGACGTGGTCGCCGCCGACCTGCAGGAGCTGCGGGTCGGCGAAGTCGCGGTCGCCGAGCGGGTAGGGCCAGCCCTCGCGGGCGCGCTCGAGGAGGTCCGCCCCGTAGACGGTGTGGACGTAGCTCGTCGCCGCGGGGTAGCCGCCGAAGAGCCCGGGCGACTGGAACACGGCGCCGGTGAGGATGTTCTGCAGCTCGTAGTTCTGGGTGCCGCTCACGAGGAAGAGCGACTCCATGCTCGAACCGCCGCGCTGCCGTCCACACCCGGCCGTGCCGGGGCGGATGCGCCGGCCGAGGTAGACGAGCGGCGCGAGCAGCTCCCACATCTCGGCGTCGCCCATGTCCCCTTCCGGATTGAACGGCGCCGCCCCGAAGTCGAGCCCGTCGAGGACGTACTTCGCCCCCTGCCCCTGCGCTCCGACCTCGAAGTTCATGAAGCCCGACATCTGCCCGTACTGGTCGATGCCGCCGCCCTGCAGCACGTTGCCGGGCGTCGAGAAGCAGCCCATCACCTCCTCGACGAAGCCCCGCGCCTGCAGCGCGCGGGCGAGCGAGCGCGGGTAGCCGGTGTAGGCGGGGAAGAGGATCCCCCACGCGCCCGAGGTCGAGCACTCCGACTCGCCGAGGTCCGCCCACGACCCCTCGGGGGTGCGGACGGTCGTCGCGAGGTGCGCGCCGTCGTTCACCTTGTCGTTGAAGATGAGCGTCTGGGTGAACTGGATCCACATGAGTCCGGTCACCCCCGAGCGCGTCGCGTTCATGGAGTGCCAGCCCCACGCCGAGGAGCCCTCGAAGTCGACGGTGAAGTGGCCGTCGCCGCCGATGACGCACTCGTAGGCGCCGTGCATGAGGAAGTCGCGCCGCGCCCGCGCCGGCAGCGTCTCCTTGTCGGCGAAGGTGACGTCGAGGAAGCCCGGCGAGCGGTAGCGGCCGGGGACCGTCATCGTGCGCAGCTGGGTCTTGAAGCCGCGACGGCCGTCCTCGATCGCCTCGCGCATGAACTGCCGCACGCGGTCGACGCCCTCGTCGGCGACGAGCCGCTCGACGGCGTCGCGGATCATGTGGCAGCCGGCGAGCCGCGTCTTCTCGTCGAGGACGTACGAGCGCGGCGAGCGGCTCATCAGCTCGCAGCGCTTGATGTGGCCGGCGTGGAGCGTGTCGTCCTCGCCGATCCGCTCGCACGAGAGGTCGATGCCGTCCTCGTAGCGCGTCGTCGGGCCGATCGGCGCGCCGCCCGGCGTCGCCGCGCCGATGTCCATGACGTGGCAGACCCCGCCCGCCCACGCGATGAGCTCGGGCCGATCGGGGTCGGTGCGGTCGAAGATCGGGACGAACGTCTGGACGTCGGCCGGGTGGACGCCGCCGATCGTCGGCTGGTTGTTGCCGAAGATGTCGCCGGGCCGGATGCCCGGGTTGTCCTCCCACCCGTTTCGGACCATGAACTTGATCGCCGAGCTCATGGTGTGGATGTGGACGATGATCCCCGTCGACAGCGCGACCGAGTCGCCCTCCGGCGTGTACAGCGCGAAGCACAGCTCGCCGAGCTCGCGGACGATCGGGCTCGCGCTGATGTTGAGCGCGGTCTCGCGCGCGGTGACGAGCCCGCCGCGCACCCGCGAGAAGAGCTTCTCGTAGGCGATCGGGTCGGCGGACTTCAGCTCGAGGTGCTCGAGGCCCTGGTAGAAGCCCGTCGCGGCGAAGCGCTCCTCGGAGGCCTCGAGCATCTCCTTCAGCGTGAGGCCGTCGGCCCCGATCGTCGCGCGGCCCGCCTCCTGCGGGACCGGCGTCGGCTTGTCGATGATCGCCACGGTCGTCTCCTCAGGTGGTCGTCGGCTGGAGGTGGAAGATGCGGTGCCGGTCGAGGACCGCGCGGCGGCCCGGCGGGACCGCGAACGTCGTCGCGGGCGCCTCGATGACTGCGGGCCCCTCGACGACGTGACCGGCGCGGACGTCGTCCATCTCGATGACGTCGCTCGTCGCCGGCCCGCTGGACCAGCGGACGCGGCGGGTGCCCTTCGTCGGCGGCGCCCCGCTCTCGAGCGGGTCGTCGGGGAGCGTGGGCTTCTCGACGGGGACGCTGCCGCGGACGATCGCCTGCGTGATGAGGTAGCCGAGCTCGGGCGACGGCGCCGAGCGCGCGTACGTCGCGCGGTACGCGGCCTCGAACGCCGCGATGAGCGCGTCGAGGTCGGCCTCGGTGTCGAGCGTGCCGCCCGGCGCGTCGATCTCGAGGTCGATGAGCTGGCCGTGGTACTGCATCCGCACGCCGTGGACGAGCACGACGTCGCCGGGCGAGTGGCCGGACTTCGCGAACTCCGCGCGCACGCGCTCGCCGAGCGCCGCCCACGTCTGCGCGACGAGCTGGGCGAACCCGAGCCGCATCTCGATCGGATGGGCCGGGAGCAGCGGGACGTCGACGGTGCGGTCGAAGCGGTACTCGAAGTCCGCGCACGCGCACCCGAACGCCGAGAAGCCCGCCGCCCACGTCGGGACGAGGACGTCCTCGAAGGGGACGCCCTCGGTGTACCCCGCGACGTGGAGCGGCCCGCCGCCGCCGTAGCAGAGGAGCGTGTAGTCGGCGGGCGAGAAGCCGCGGCCGAGGATGCGCCCGGTCGCCTCGGTGAGGAGCGCGGCCTCGAAGAGGTCGACGACGCCGGCCGCCGCCTCCTCGACCCCGAGGCCGAGCGGCCGCGCGAGCTGGCGCTCGATCGCGTGCGCCGCGCGGTCGAGGTCGAGCGTGATGTCGCCGCCGAGGAAGTAGTCGGGGTTGAGGCGGCCGAGCACGAGGTCGAGGTCGGTGACCGTCACCGTCTCGACGCCGCCGTCGGCCCACGCGGTCCCGATGCGCGCACCGGCGGAGTCGGGGCCCGCCTGCGGGCGGCGCGAGACCGGGTCGTAGCGGACGTAGGAGCCGGTGCCCGCGCCGACCGAGTCGACCTTCACCATCGGCGCGCCGAGGAGGAAGCGCGCGATGTGCGGCGTCGCGTCGAGCTCGTGGCGGCCGTCGGTGATGAGCGCGAGGTCGAACGACGTCCCGCCGATGTCGCTGCACAGCGCGTTGTCGATGCCGAGGCGCTCGGCGAGGTGCTTCGCGCCGATGACGCCGCCGATCGGGCCGGAGACGAGCGTCGATCCGAGCTGCTGGGCGTCGAGGGAGATCGTGCCGCCGTGGGCGGCCATGACCCGGAGGTCGAAGCCGGCGCCGCTCTCCTGCGTGCGCTCGGCGACCGCCCGCAGCGTCGCCCGCGACGGCTCGGCCGCGTAGGCCTCGATGACCGTCGAGTTGAGGCGCGGCAGCTCGCGGCGAGACGGATACAGCTCGCACGAGAGGAGGACCGGGACGTCGTCGCCGAGCCCCCGCGCGTCGAGCTCCTCGCGCACGATCTCGCCGACGCGCTGCTCGTGGACGGGGTTGCGGTACGAGTAGAGGAGGCAGACGCAGATCGCGTCGACGCCCGCGTCGAGGAGCTCCTTCGCGGCGGCGCGCGCCTCGTCCTCGAAGAGCGGGATGAGCTCGGCGCCCATGAGGTTCACCCGGCCGCGGACGCCGTGGACGTTGCGGCGCCGCACGAGCGCGGGGTTGTGGTGGTGCGTCGCGACGTGGAGGCGGTCGGCGTACGACATCCCGAGGTGGGTCTGGACGCCGCGCTCCATGACGAGGATGTCCTCCTGGCCCGCGGTGACGATCACGCCGACGTCGAGGCCGGAGCGGGAGAGGAGGCGGTTGAGCATCGCCGTCCCGCTGAAGACGCCGGAGCGGATCTGCGGGAAGCCCTGCGCCGGCGTGGTGCCCCACTGGGCGAGCGCGTCGACGGCGGAGGCGAGGAAGCCCTCGGACTCGTCGTGCGGCGTCGTCTGGGCCTTCCCGACGACGAAGCGGCCGCGCGCGTCGACGATGAACGTGTCGGTCATCGTGCCGCCCGCGTCGATCGCGAGGACCCGCGGGGCGGGTTCGGTCGTGGACATGGGCCGACGCTAGGGAGGCGCCCGCGGCCGTCGCTTGGGGTCTCGTCCGATCTTCCCCGCCGACCCTGGACGGGCGTCCAAGAGGTGCGTCAGGCGTCGTCGGGGAGGAGCTGCTCGCCGAAGACGTCGACGAGGAGCAGCGCGAGCTGGAGGCGGAGCGCACGGTCGCGGACCGGCTCGCCGAGGAGCTGCTCGGCGCGCTGCACGCGGTAGATGACGGTGTTCTTGTGCGTGAAGAGCCGCTCGGAGGCGAGACGCGCGTTGCCGCCCTCCTCGAGCCAGACGCGGACGGTCTCGCGCAGGCGCTCAGCGCTCGCGTTGCGCTCGCCGAGGGCGCCGAGGGCGCGGGCGACGAACTCGCGGGTCTCGACGTCGTCGTGCGAGAGGAGGGCGGGGACGTCGAAGGCGGCGTAGCTCGTGACGGCGGGGTCGCCCGGCCGGTGCGCCGCGACGCGGAGCGCGCGCAGCGCCTGCTCGTGCGAGCGGCGGAACCCGGCGACGTCGGGCAGCGACGTCCCGGCCGCGACCGCGATCCCCGGCTCGTGGATGTCCTCGGCGGCCTCGACGAGAGCGGCGTCGGCGAGCGGCTCGGGCGTGCCGAGCCACGCCGAGAGCGACCGGACGCCGGTGGGGACGCCGAGGACCCGGGTGACGCCGAGGCGGTCGGCGAGCCGCTGCAGATGGCGCTCGAGCGCGATGCCGACCGCGTCGGGATCGCCGTCGGCCGTCGCGCGCAGCAGCAGCGCCGCGTGGTGGCCGCGGAGGTCGTAGCCGAGGACGAGCGCGGCCTCGTCGACGTCGGTCGGCTCGCCGCGGAGGATGCGGTCGACGGCCTCGCTGCGCCGGGCGACCGCGCGCCGCAGCCACGCGCTGTTCTCGCGGTCGTACTCCCCGATGATCTCGACGACGACGCGGTCGATGTAGATCGCGACGTCGTCGGTCGAGGAGCGGATCGCGTCGACGAGCACGTCGCGGTCCTCGATCTCGGCGACGAGGACGTCCATCCAGCGCCGCGTGAACATCGTCTGGCCGACGCGGTAGGCCTGGACGAGGCTCTCGAGCGAGAAGCGCCGGCGGACGAACGAGCGCGCGAGCGAGACGACCTCGGGCCGGATGCGGACCGTGCTGGCGGCGTGCTCGCCGCGGTAGACGGCGAGGATCGTCTCGACGTTGCCGCGGACGCTCGCCGCCGTCTCCTCGGCGAGCGCCTCGTCACGCGCGAAGTCGGGCATCGCCGCGACGAACTCGTCGTTGAGGCGGCCGACGACGGCGTCGAGCTCCGCCTCGAGACGCTCGGCGCACGCGGCGACCACGGTCGCCGTCTGGGCGACTCCTCCCATCGCCCGACTGTAGCCCGGCCGGGGGGGCGCGTGCGGAGATTTCGGGCCCGCGGCCAGCGACGCCCGGCGTGATTGGACGCGCGGCCAAGCCCGGGGCCGGACGGCGCGACGAGACTCGGGGCATGACGAGCCTCCTCCGCATCGAGACGCCGCTGCCCGGCGTCCGCCACATCGTGCTCGCGCGCGTCGACCGGCGCAACGCGCTCAGCGTCCCGTTCGTCACCGAGATCGGCGAGGCGCTGCGCGAGGCCGCCGCCGACGACGACGTCGACGTCGTCGTGCTGCGGGCCGAGGGACCCACGTTCTCGGCCGGGATCGACGCGGGGACCCTCGCGGGCTTCGACGAGCCGGCGCGCGTGCGGCGCATCCGCCGGGCGTTCATCGAGGCGGCCGACGCCGCCGCGGAGGCCCCGAAGCCCGTCGTCGCGGCGATCCAGGGGCACTGCGTCGGCGCGGGGCTCGAGCTCACGCTCGCCTGCGACCTGCGCATCGCGGCCGACGACGCGGTCCTCGGGCTCCCCGAGACGCGGATCGGCGCGGTCCCCGACGTCGGCGGGTGCTCGCGGCTCGCCGCGCTCGTCGGGCTCGGCCGCGCGAAGGAGCTCGTCCTCACCGCGGCGCTCGTCGACGCCCCGCGGGCCGAGGAGATCGGGCTCGTCAACCAGGTCGTCCCCGCCGCCGAGCTGCGCGCGGCGACCGACGCGCTCGTCGAGAAGCTCCTCGCGTGCTCGACGGAGGCCAACGGCCTCGCGAAGCGGATCCTCGACGGCGCCGCGACCCCGGCGCTCGGCCAGACGCTCGAGCAGGAGCTCGTCGCGCAGATCGCGGTGTGCCAGACGCAGCGCTACCGCGACGGGATCGCGGCGTTCGCGGGCGCGCGGGCGAAGGCCTGAGGCGAACCCGATCGCCCGGACGAAATGCTCACCCCGCCTGACGAAACCCACGCCCAGCGTGAGTTTCGTCAGGACGGACGGGCTCCGAAGGCCCGCGCGATCCGGGCGCGGACGTCCTGCTGCGACAGCGGCGGCAGATCGTGCTCGGCGCGCTCGCGGCAGACCGAGGTCATCTCCGCGTCGGGCATGCCGCAGGGGACGGCCCACGTCCAGGGCTGCAGGTCGGCGTCGACGTCCATCGCGAAGCCGTGCGAGGTGACGCCGTCGGCGGCGCGCATGCCGATCGAGACGATCTTGCGGTTCGTGTCGCGCGTCCACACCCCGGTGAGGAGCTCGGAGCCCTCGGGGGTGTCGCGGCGCTCGGCGGGGATGCCGAGGTCGCCGAGGACGCCGACGAGGACCTCCTCGATGCGGCGGATGAGCGACACGACGTCGTAGCGCTCGCGGAGGCGGACGACGACGTAGCCGACGACCTGCTCGGGCGAGTGGTAGGTGAGCTTGCCGCCGCGGCGGGTCTCGACGACCGGGATCCCCCACTGCGGGGACGGTCGGTGCTCGGCCGGCGTGCGCTTGCCGACGGTGTAGACGCGCGGGTGCGAGAGCAGCCAGAGCGTGTCGGGCGCCTCGCCGGCGCGCCGCCGCTGCACCATCGCGGCCATCTCTGCCATCGCGTCCTCGTAGGGGACCAGCTCGCCGCTCTCGCGCAGCGCGAGAGCCTCGTCGCTCTCGAGGAGCGCGCGCAGCGGAGTGTCGGTCGGCGCCGTCGCCATCGCGGTCCAGCGTACCGCCGCACGCCGGCGCCCCGAAGCGGGACGAACGTCGATCGTCACCCCCAGCGGCACGAACGTCGATCGTCACCCCTCAGAGGGGGTGCACATCGACGTTCGAGGCGGCTCGGGGTGCAGATCGACGTTCGAGGACGCGTGCGGGCGCCTTCAGCGCCGGGGTCGCCGCGGGCCCTTCGGCGTCTTCAGCCACGCGTCCGCGCGGTCGGCCGCGCTCCCGAGGACCGCGGTCGCGATCGCGCCGCCGGCGAGCGCGCCGAGGAGCAGGGCGATCCAGGTCTCGATCCCGGTGAGCGCGGCGAGGAGGACCGCGCCGATGAGCGCCCCGTAGAGCCAGAGCGCGGTCCGCACGTCCATCAGCCACATGCTTCCTCCCTACCCCGCCGACGCCGGGCCGACCCGTCAGGAGATGTAGACCGGCGTGCCGACGGGCACGTCCTCGTAGAGCTCGATGACCTGCTCGGGGAGCATGCGGATGCAGCCGTGCGAAGAGCGGCGGCCGATGCTGTCGCGCGCGTCGGTGCCGTGGATGCCGACGCCGCGCGCGATGCCCAGCCAGCGCTCCTCGAGCGGGTTCTGCGGGTCGTCGGGCGGGATCGTCTGCCCCCGCAGCTCACCGGCCCACGGCTCGTCGGGGACGTACCAGGTCGGATCCACCTGCTTCGTCGAGATCTCGTAGCTGCCGGACGGCGTCTCGTGACCGGCCTGTCCGACGCCGATCCGGTAGACCTCGGTCTTCTCGAGGTCCTCGTAGAGCCGCAGCTTGAAGTCGTCGCGATCGACGATGAGGTAGACCGGGATGCCCTCCTTCAGCTCGGCTTCGGTCGTCGCCGGCTCGAGGACCTCTCCGGGCGCCGCGATCTCCTCGGCGCTGCGCGGATCGCGCAGCGCGCCGTCGATCCGGGAGAGCAGCGTCTCGCGGTCCGTGCGGAACCCCTCGTCGGAGGAGACGACCTTGAGCGTCCCGTCGCGCGGGTCGATGTCCGCGCTGCGCGGACGGTGATCGAGGTCGTCCGCGACCCGCTTCACGAAGGCGCCGACCGCCTCGTCGTCGATCTCGAGCGGCGCCTCGACATCCGCGTCGACCTCGCCCCCGAAGACGCCGCGCCACGTCTCGCTCCACGGCGAGCCGTCGCTGCGGTCGAGCGCCTCCTCGACGGCGGCGTCGACGTCGACCCGCAACCCGGCCTCGTCGGCGGTGAGGGTGAAGCTCTCCTCGGGATGGCGGACGACGAGGTCGCGCCGCGCGGGATCGCGGAGCCGCTCGCGGAGGATCGCCCGCGCCTCGTCCGCCGTGCGCCCGCCGACATCGATGCCCGAGACGGTGACGCCGTCGGCGATCTCGTCCGAGCGCGCCGAGGCGTAGGCGAGCGGGAAGACCACGAGGATGCCGAGCGCGAGAAGCGAGGCGGCGATGACGGCGAATCGGCCCATTGCTCCACCACTTCCCGGAACCGGGCGCAGGGATGCCCGGAGCGATCTTCACGAGTCCCATAGGATCGCGCGAACGCGCCACTTCAGGCGGGAGAGGAGAGAACATGACGGCGACGCTCTACGGAATGAAGCACTCGCACCCGGTGCTGTGCTCGAGGCTCGCGCTCGAGGCGACCGGGATCGACCACAACGTCCGGCACATCCTGCCCGGGATGCACGGCCTCTACGTCCGCGCCCGCGGCTTC
Organism: Paraconexibacter sp.; assembly: GCF_059438195.1. Classification (NCBI taxonomy): domain Bacteria; kingdom Bacillati; phylum Actinomycetota; class Thermoleophilia; order Solirubrobacterales; family Paraconexibacteraceae; genus Paraconexibacter; species Paraconexibacter sp. Next base: position 35,360 of record NZ_JBLKKY010000026.1, on the reverse strand, counting down.
GACAAGTGGACGGTGCCCGCCCTCGCGCTCGAGGGCCGCCGCGTCCAGGGCACGATCGCGATCGCCCAGGAGCTGCACCGCCACTACCCCGACGCCGGCATCTACCCGAAGGACGCCGACGCGCGGGCCGCGGTCGAGGCCGCCGAGCGCTGGGGCCACGACGAGCTGCAGCCGATCGCGCGGCGCGTCTTCCGCTGGGCCGGCCTGCGCCACAACGCGGTGCGCGAGTGGATGGCGCGCGAGGTCGTCGGCTTCCCGGCCCCGGCGCTCGCCGGGCAGGCCTTCGTGCCGGTGATGCACCTCTTCGCGATCCGGATCTCCGGCGCGGACGACGAGCAGGTCCGCGAGGACCTCGCCCGCCTCCCCGGCCTCCTCGACGAGGCCGACCGGCTCGTCGAGCAGGGCGTCATCGGCGGCGAGACGCCGAACGCCGCGGACTTCCAGGTCGGCGCCTCGCTGCGACTCCTCATGGCCCACGAGGACCTGCGCCCGATCATCGAGCCCCACGCGTGCGGCCAGGCGACGCTGCGCCTCCTCCCGGACTACCCGCGCCCGCACGAGGCGCTCGCGCCGGTCCCGGCGGTGCTCCCGGAGGAGTGGCTGCCGAAGGCGGCCACCCCGGCCTAGCCCCTTCGCCCGAACCCCTCCGGCCCCCGACCGCGCGAGAACTCAGACCGTGGCGCCGAGCGCGACGCTCTGAGTTCTCGGCCCGGCGGGGGCTCCCCGGGGCAGGTGCTCCGCGGGGCGCGGGCACGGGCCGACCGCGCTCAGCAGTCCGCCTGCACCCGCGGGTAGACGTAGCCGGACTCGCGGAGCGCCTTCGGCCCGGAGACGAGCATCTTGCCGACCGCCGAGGACTCGTCGGTGCCGATGATCCCGGGCTTCGGGTACGGGCTCCACGTGAGCGGCGAGCTCTTCTGAAGCAGCCCGGCGCGCAGGAGGGTGTGCGACGCCTTCGTCACGTCGTCGGGCAGACCGGCGGCCGAGTTCTCGCCGACGATCGGCGTGAGGCGGATGAGGTGGCCGACCGCGTCGTAGCTGTTCGACGCCGAGCCGAGGCCGATGATCGTCGCGATCGCGTCCTTCGTGTAGGGACGCGTGTAGCGGATGACCGGCGCGAGCTCGCAGATCGTCTCGTGCAGCTCGGGCATCGCCGTCCCGAGCGGGCCGGAGGCCGACTCGAGTCGGCGCAGCGTCGTCGTGAGCGGCGGCGCCGCCTCGCCGAGCTCGCCGACGACCTCGCGCCCCTGCTGGGCGGCGGGACGCAGCGCGCGGATCGCCGGCCGCAGGTCCTTCACTGTCCCCGCGAGGTTCGCGACCACCGGCGTCGCCGCCCGTGAGGCCGTCGTGAGGAGCCCGCTCGTCTCGCGCACCTGGCGCAGCGTCGCAGGCAGCTCCTGCAGCGTCTCGGCGAGCCGCGCGTCGCGCCCGCCGAGCGCGCGCAGCGCGGTGAGTCCGCGACGCGCCGTGACGCGGATCGCCTCGCCCTGCTCGCCGAGCGTCGCGCTCACGCGGCCGAGCCGGTCGACGAGACGCGCGACCTGCGCCCGATCCTCGGAGAGCAGGTCGAAGAGCCGCCCGCCGTCGTCGACGATGCCCGACGACGCGCCGAGGGTGCGGTTGAGATCGCGCCCGTGGCCGTCGAGCGCGGACCCGGTGGCGCGAATGAGCTCGCGCGCGTCGTCCCGCGCCTCGCCCTGGAGCACCGAGAGGATCTCGTCGACGTCGACGTACTCGTCGGCCTGCGTGATCGGGAGGACGTCCTCCTCGGCCAGCGACCGGTCGGACCCGCCCGGCGTGATCTCCATGTAGTTCTCGCCGACCGGCGTGCGCTGGCGCAGCGTCACGCGCGAGTCGACGGGCACCGGGACGACCCGCTCGTCCGTGATCTCCATCTCGACGAGGGTCCCCGCGCCGCGGCGCTCCACCCCGGTGACCCGCCCGACCTGCGCCCCGGCCATCGCGACCTTCGCCCCCTTCTCGAGCGAGGCGGACGTCGCGACCATCGCGCGGACGGTCGTCGTGCTGCCGTCGACGAGCGCCCCGGCGAGCTGCAGCGAGACGAGGAAGACGCCGGCGGCGACGACCATCCCGACGACGACGGTCACGAGGTGCCCGCGGAACCGGGGGATCGGCGTGCCCATCAGCGGAAGTCCTTCTCGGTCGGGACGCGGCCGCCGATGACGCGGCCCGGCGTGCAGGCCTGCGGCGCGTACTCCATCGGGTCGTTGAAGAGCGAGCTCGACTGCGCGCCGACGACGACGTTGCCGCGCGGGATCGGCCCGCGCGCGTCGCCGAACTTCGCCATCGAGGCGTTCCACTGGAAGAAGCCCTGGACGCCCTTCTTGCACCCGGCGAGCTCGCGGGTGACCTTGTCGATCGTGTCGATCTGCGGCGCGAGCGCGTCGACCGCGACGTCGAGGTCGGCGGCGAGCGGGCGCAGCGCGCGGGCGAGCGGGACGAGCTCGGTGACCGGCTCGCGCAGAGCGGCGACCGCCGGCGCGAGGTCCTCGCCGAGCCCCTTCAGCCCGCCGAGGGACTCGGGGAGGACCTCGACGACCGGCCGCAGCGACACGAGCGCGCCGTCGACGTCGTCGAGGACGCCGCGCGTCGCGGCGAAGCTCGTCTCGATGCCGCCGAGCGCCCGCGGGAGCTCGTCGAGCGTCGCGGCGAGCTGCGGCGAGGTCTTCTGCAGGGCGTCGAGGGTGGCGCTGCCCTCCCGCAGCAGGGTGCGGAGCTGCTCCTCGCGTGCGCCGAGCTCGCGCGTGAGCGTCGCGGTGTTGCGGACGAGGCGCCGCACCTGCGGCTCGCGCTCGGCGAGCTGGCGCGAGATGCGCCCGGCGGCGTCGACGAACGGCATGACCGTGACGAAGATGTCGCGCAGCGACTCGCCGCGGTCGTCGAGCCCGTTCCCGAGGTCGTCGAGGAGCGTCGCGAGACGCGTGCGCTGCGACGGGCCGAACATGTTGAGGACGTCGGACACGTTCACCGGCAGCTCGGTCTGCGTCGGGGCGAGCGGCTCGTCGGGGTCGGCGACCCCCGCCTGCGGCGTCCCGCGGTCGACGATGTCGAGGTACATGTCCTGCAGGGCGGTGTTCGGCCGCAGCTGAGCCTTCGCGTCGCGGTAGATCTCGCCGTGCTCCTCGCGGACCGAGACGCGCAGCACCGGCTGGTCGCCCTCGACGTCGATCTCGTCGATCGTGCCCACGGGGACGCCCTTGAAGCGCACCTCGTTGATGCCGGGCTGCACGGCGGTGACGTCGTCGACGGCGAAGCTCACCTTCGTCGTGCTCGACAGCGCGTTCGGCGCGACGTTCGTGAGGATGTACGTCGCGCACGCGAGGCCGATCGCGACGAAGAGGACGACGACGAGCGCCGGTCGCGCGCCGCGGCGCAGCTCGAGCTCGACGCGCGCGCGGTTGATCTTGTCGGTGCGCCGCCTGCGGACGTCCATCAGCCCTCACCCTCCGTGCGCGGGTCGTCGGCCGTGTTCGGGGTCGGACCGAGCGGCTGGTAGGAGAAGTACGTCTGCAGAGCCTTCGTGAGGTCCCCGCACGCCGCGATCTGCGCCGAGTCGGGGTTGTTGATGTAGAGCTGGCAGGGCAGCGAGTTGAGCGGCGCGCTCCCGGTCGTCGCCGGGAAGCGGATGAAGTGCCCGCCTGCGTCCATCTGGCCGCCGGCGCCGGCCGCGAGGGCGGAGAAGGTCCCGCCGATCATCACCGCCGTCGACTTGCCGGTCTCGGGGTCCTTCTCGGCGATGTAGGGGAGGATCGTCTCGTCGGTGCGCGCGAGGCTCGGCTCGAGCTCCTCGACGAGCGGGAGCCCGCGCTTCGCCGTCGAGGCGATCGACGCGACGGCCGGCCGGAGGGCGTCGAGCAGCGGGACCGCGCGCCGCGCGAGCGCGTCGGCGTCGACGACGACCGGGCGCAGCGTGCGGAAGGTCGGTGCGACGTCCTCCGCGGGCGCTCGCAGGTCGGTGAGGATCGGCGTCGCGATGTCGAGGGTCCGGTCGAGGCGGCCCGTCGTCGCCTGGATCTCGCGCAGCGTCCCCGGGCTGCGGCGCAGCGAGGCGCGCAGCGCGTCGGCGCGGCCACCGGTCGTCGAGAGGGTCGCCGCCGCGCCGGAGACGACGCGACGCAGCTCGTCGCGCGGCGCGTCGAAGGCCCGCACGGTCTTCGCGGTCTCGGAGACGAGGGCACGGAGGTCGCGGTCCTCGTCCATCCCGCGCAGCGCGCCGACGCCCGCTTCGACGTCGGGGGCGATCTCGCCGACCGCGTCGAGGAGCCGCGCGGGGGCCCGCTCGTCCTCGAGCGCGTCCGCGAGCTCGACCGGCAGCGTGCGCAGCCCGCGGGCCGTGTCGCCGCGCACGACCCGGGCGATGTCGTCGACCTCGACCTGGCGATCGGTGCGGTCGGCCGGGATCGTGCCCGCCAGCGCGCCGCGGGCGGAGCTGCCGCGCTCGAGATCGACGTAGAACTTGCCGCCCAGGAGGGTCTGGAACCGCAGCACCGCGCCGGCGTCGGCGTAGAGGGGGCCGGCGTCCTCCTCGACCTCCATCGTGACGACGGTGCTGCGACCGTCGTCACGCAGCTCCGTCTCGGTCACCGTCCCCGCCTCGATGCCCTGGATGCGCACGTCGTCACCGGCGCGCAGCTGCTGGCTGTCGGCGAAGACGGCGCGGACGGTCCGCGTGTCCTTCGGGTCGAGCAGCGCGGTGATCGCCCCCGTCATCCCGAGGACGACGAGGAGCGTCACGACGGTGACCGCGACGACGCCGATCGCGGCGTCGCGATCCGCGAGGAGGCTGCGCGCGCGGCCGGTCATCGCCCACCCCGCAGCGCGACCGGGCGCTCGATGATCGGGTACGGCTTCGCGAGGTACTCGCACGGCTCGGGATAGCCGTCGCGGACGAAGAGCCCGGTGGTGTCCTTCGCGCTGAGCGCCTCCTCGGGGAGCGGCGCGGCCGCCTGCAGGCGGAACTGCATCGCCGGCCCGTTCGGACCGCCGCCCGCCCGGGTCCCGAGGCCGGTCATGCTGCGGAACACCGCGCCGAAGTTCGTGATGTCGCAGCCGTAGGGCGCGATGGTGCGGACCATCGGGGTGACGTCGTCGAGCATGTCGGCGAGCGGTGCGAGGACCGGCTTCGCCGCCCTCGTGAGGCCGAGGACGGCCGGCACGGTCGGGTCGACGCGCTCGAGGAGCACCCGGGCGCGAGCGAGAGGCTCGTCGCTCTCGCGCAGGAGCGCGGTCGTGGCACGCAGCCCGCCGGGCGCGTCGGGCAGCGTCACCCGGGTCTCACGGGAGAGCGTGCGTGCCGCGGCGACGAGCGGGCGGGCCGCCGTGAGGCCGCTCGTCGCGGCGCCGAGCGCGCCGGGCGCCTCGTCGAGCGTGGCGCGCGTCGCGTCGCGCTCGTCGACGAACGGCGAGAGAGCCCGAGCCGCGGCGGGGAACATCGCGGCGATCGCCTCGCGCTCCGCGTCGAGCGGGCCGACGCCGTCGCGCAGCGACGGCAGCAGCCGGCCCACGGCCCCGCTCGAGGAGCGCAGGGTGCGGAAGAGCTCGGTCGTCGGGCCGATCTCGTCGGCGCCGATGCGGAGCAGGTCGTTGACGTCGCCGCCGCGGCCCGCGAAGCCGTCCCCGAGCTCGGCGAGCATCGGCCGCAAGGCCCCGCGCGTCTCGTCGTCGAACGTGTCGAGGGCGTCCGTGGCACCGAACGTGAGGGCGTCGTCGCCGCCCTCGATGACCGCGCTCTGCGGCAGCTCCTCCGGGCTCTCGCCGGGGACGATCTCGACGAAACGGGCGCCCAGGAGGCCGTTCGCGCGGATGCGGATGCCGCTGTCGGCGGGGATGCGCGTGCCCGGCTCGATCTGCAGGAGCAGCTCGCTCGAGCCGTCCGGCCCGAGCCCGATCGTCTTCACCTGGCCGACCCGAACGCCGCCGAGACGGACCGGGTCGTGCTCGATGAGGCTGCCGATGCGCGGCACGCTCGCCTCGACGAAGCGGTAGTCCCGCAGGGGCACGCCGTCGTAGAAGGTCGTCGCGAGCCACGCGAAGCCCGCGATGAGCGCCGCGACCGCGAGCCCCCGGCCGAGCACGCGGCGCGGCGGCTCGGTGTCGTAGCGCCGGTGACGGCGCGGGTGTCGCCCCGGGCTCCTCATGGGGCGAGCAGGAAGTCGAGGAGGCCGGAGCCCCCGGTGGACGGGACGGGACGGGCGTCGGGGGCCGTCTTGCCCGTGAGCCCGCCGAGGACCCCCTCGACGCCCTTCGTCACGTCGTCGACCGTCTTGTCGAGCTGCAGGGCCTCGAGCGCGTCGTCGACGACGGGGACCTTCGGGCGCGGCGCCTTCGGCGTCCCGGCGCCGGATGACGGGCCGTCGGCCTTCGGGGCCCGCGCCGCCGGGCGCTCCCGCCGCGGGGCCCTCTTCTTCCTCGCGCGCTCCCGCGCGGACAGCCGGTCGACCATCGTGAGGAGGAGGTCGGGGCTGAACGAGGCCTCGCCGCGGAAGACGTGACCGAGCTGGTCGCGGAACTGGATCGCGCGCGACCAGTTCTCGAGGACCGCGATGGTGTTCGCCGAGCTCTTGTCGAGCGTGTCGGTGACCGGCGGCAGCTCGGTGGCGAGCGTCGCGGCGCTCCCGGCGGCTCCACGCGCCTCGCGCAGGACGGGCGTCGCACCGGTCGCGAGCCGCGTGAGCTGCGGTGCGACGTCGGTGGCCTCCTGGAGCGTCGGGTCGGCCGCCCGGCGGAAGCCGTCGACCTCGGCGAGCGTGCCGACGAGGTCGGGCGCCGCCGCGCGGATCTCGCGCGCCGCGGGGCCGAGGTCGACGGTCGCCGCCTCGAGCTCGGCGAGCGTCGCGCGAAGGGCGCGCAGCGTCGCGGGCGCGCGGACGAGCGTCGCCTCGAGCTCCTCGCGCTTCGCGGAGACCGTGCCGGCCGCGTCGCCGACGGTCTCGATGAGCTCGGTGAGCTCGCGGCGCTCGGCGGCGACCTGCGCGACGAAGCGGTCGCTGCGCTCGACGAGGTCGCGCATCGTCTCGTCCGTCGTCGCGAGCTCCTGCAGGACCGGGCCGGCCTGCTCCATCCCGACCGGCAGCTCCTTCAGGAGCGTCGCGACGTCGACCTTGCGCCCGACGACCGCCGCGCCCGCCTCGCTCAGGAGGATCCGCGCCCGCGTGCGCGTGTCCGCGTCGAAGACCGAGAGGACCTGGTCGAGATCGGTGGGCGTCGTCACGCGCGCGCCGTCGAGGACGAAGCCGTCGGGCGCGGGGTCGCGAGGGTCGCCGGGGTCGAGCTCGACGCGCTTGAGGCCGAGGAAGTTCTGGGCGACGATCGCGATCGTCGCGTCCTTGCCGACCTTGCCGACCTCGTCGTCGAGCTCGAGGTCGGCGACGACGCGGTCCTCGTCGTCGATCCGCATGCGCACGATGCCGCGGTCGAGCCCGCCGACCCGCACGGCCGAGCCGTCCTTGAGCCCGTTGGCGCTCTCGAGCGGGACGGACACGGTGTAGGGGTCGTCGCCGGCGACGGCGATCGCCAGGACGATCGCGACGACGGCCACGGGGAGCGTGAGGACGAGGGAGCGCAGGTTCACGGCCGGCCCCCCTTCGGCAGCGGGACGACCGGGGTGAGCTCCGGCATGTCGAACAGCTTCTGCGCCGGCCGGATCTCCGGGTCCTTCTGCGGGTCGAGCGCGTCGGGCCCCGCCCCGCACTCGGGGAGGAACCACGGCTGGTCGGCGAGGGTGCCGGGCGGCCGCGGGAACCCGTACTCGAGACCGGTGAAGAGCTTCTTCGCCTCGCCTGCGTCGTAGGGCGAGACGTTGGTGAACGCCGGCGCGTAGTTCTGCACCTGGGCGCGGATCAGCTTGTCCTTGCCGTCCGTCCCGCTGAAGAAGTCGCCCCAGTTCGTCCAGAACGAGTTGATCTCGGGCGTGTACGGCCGGATGCACTCGAGGTTGTCGACCGCCTGCCGGCCGATCGACTCGAACCGCGGGCCGAGGCCCTCGAGCTTCGCGAGCAGCGGGTCGAGATCGGGGGCGGCCGTGCGGGCGGTCGCGAGCGTCGCCGTCGCGTCCGGCCCGATGTCGCGGACGGTGCGCAGGAGGCCGTCGAGCGGCTTCGCGGTGCGCCGCGCCGCGGTGACGCCCGGGGCGATGGCGCGCACGACGCTCGTCGCCCGCTCGAGCGCGGTGTCGGTCGTCGCGAGGGTCGCCCGGGTGGCGCGCATCGTCGCCGGCGCCGCGTCGAGCGCGCCCGACAGCCCGTCAGCCTCGTCGGCGATCGCGTCGAACGTCCGCCCCGCGCCCGAGAGGAGGGCCCGGAGGTCGGGCCGCGCGGCGTCGACGGCGCCGAGGACGCGGTCGGTGGACCGCACGAGCGTGCGGACCGCGCGCTGGTCGGCGTTGACCTGCCCGACGACGGCGGCGGCCTCCTCGAGGGCGGCGGGACCGCGGTCGAGCGTGCGCCGCAGCCCGTCCCGGCTCTCGCCCATCGCCTCGCCGCCCTCGATGAGGAAGCGCCGGAGGTCGTCGCGGGCGTCCTGCGGGAAGCGCGTGAGGAGCTCGTCGAACTCGACCGGGAGGTCGACGGCGGACGTCGGGAGGCGCCCGCCGTCCTCGACCGCGACGCCCGGCCCGTCGCCGCGGCGGATCGCGATGTAGCGGTTGCCGAAGTTCGCGGTGCCGCCCCAGCGCAGCTCGAGCGTCGTCCCGCCGGGCAGCGGCCACGCCTCGTCGTCGACCTCGAGCTCGAGCTCGGCGTCGCGGCCGCCGTTCACCGGCTCGATCGCCGCGACCCGCCCGACCTCGACGCCGCTCTGGCGGATCCCCTGACCCTCGATGACGTTCGTCGCCTCGCCGACGGTGACGCGGAAGCGATGGGCGTCGTCCTCCTCTCCGCGCGCGCCGAGCGCGACCGCGGCGAAGGCGACGCACGCGAGGAGCACGACGGCGAGCGGGATCGAGGAGGGGGCGCGCTGCTCCATCTCAGCCGCCGATCGGGAGCTTCGCGTCCGTCCCGAACACGACCACGGCGGCGACCGCGGCGATGACGTGGAGGAGGACGAGGTTGACGACGAGCGACCGCGCGACGGACGTGCCGACGGCGGCGGGACCGCCCTTCGTGCGCAGCCCGTAGAAGCACGCGACGACCGCGGTGAGGAACGCGATCCCGGTGCAGGTGAGCATGACGAAGATCGAGTCGCCGAAGCCCTGCACGCTCCAGTGGACGGAGAGGAACGTGTTCGTGGAGATGCCGCCGAGGAGGACGACGACGATGAGGTAGGCGCCGACGATCGTCGCGACGAGGCTCACGAAGGCGGCGATCGGGGCGAAGATGAGCACGCCGACGAGCCGCGTGCCGATGAGGTAGCGGCGCGGGTCGACGCCCGTCGACTCGAGCGCGTCGACCTCCTGCTGGATCTTCATCGCGCCGAGCTCGGCGGTGATGCCGCAGCAGATCTTCGCGGTGAAGACGTAGCCGAACATCGTGCACGCCGTCTGGCGGGGGCCGACGACGCCGGTCGTGAGGCCGAAGAAGTCGCCGGCGCCGATGCCGCGCAGGAGGAAGAAGCCGAACGTCCCGATGACGGCTCCCTGGAAGAGCTGCATGAGGAAGACGAGCGGGATCGACCCGCGCAGCATCAGCGACGCTTGTCGCAGCGCCTCGGAGGCGTAGCCGGAGGCGCCCGGCAGCGCGGCGATCGACTCGCCGAGGAAGCGCGTCATCTCGCCCGCCTCGCGCGCGGCGGCGCGCAACGGCCCGACCGGCGCGGCCGCCGCCGGCACGGCGGGGTCGGGGGCGCCCGCGGAGGGGGTGGGGGCGGTCGTCGCCATCAGCCGCGGAGCACCGAGACGTCGGGGAACACGGTGAAGTAGGCGAGGTTGAAGACGACGTCGAACAGCCAGATCCAGAAGAACGTGATGACGACCGTCTGGTTGACCGCGCGGCCGACGCCCTCCGCGCCCGGCGCCGACGAGAGGCCCTTGTAGCAGGCGACGACGCCCACGAAGACGCCGATGACGGCGTTCTTGAGGAACATCGTGAAGTAGAGGTCCGTCGGCCGGATGATGTTCGCGACGGAGTCGAGGTAGACCCCGCTCGAGAAGCCGAAGTAGCCCGGCGAGATGAGGAAGTTGACGAGGTTGACGCCGAGGAGGCTGAGGAACGCGAGCGCCGGCATCGCGAGGCTCATCGCGACGACGCGGGGGACGACGATCGACGCGATCTTGTCGACGCCGAGGACGCTCATCGCGTCGAGCTCCTCGCGGATCTTCCGCGCGCCGAGGTCCGCGGTGACCGCGCTGCCGACGACCCCCGCGAAGATCATCGCGGTGATCCACGTCGCGATCTCGCGGCTCCAGATGATGTAGACGGTGCCGCCGATCCGGTCGGCGATCCCGAGGCTCGTGAGGATCCCGCCGAAGAGGATGATCCCGAAGCCGATGAGGTAGACGGAGTGCGAGAGCAGCAGCGGGATCGCGCAGCGCCGGAAGGCGAGGCTGATCTCCTGCACGGTCTCCCGCCACCACGGGTAGGGCGGCGTGAGCGCGCGCCGGAAGGTGAGCAGCGCGAGCTGCCCCATCTCGCCGGCGGCCTTGAGGCTGCCGCCGACCGGCGTCCCGAGCACGGCGGAGCCGAACGTCCCGCCGTACGGGTTCGTCGACGCGCCTCCCCCCTTCGCGCTCATCCGTGTGCGCCCCCCATCCCACGAATGACCTTACGCCGGAGGCTTGCGGCGCGCGTAGGCCCGAGCGGGCTGTTCGCACGCCCCCACCGGGCTGTTCGCCCGAGGCTCATCAGACGTCCATCCCGAGGGGCCCGTCCGCAGCGCCCGCGAGGAACTGCCGCACGAACGGGGTGTCGGACTCGAAGACGTCGTCGGCGAGCCCGGACTCGAGGACCTGGCCGCGCCAGACGACCGAGACGTGATCGCCGATCAGCCGGGCGAGCATGACGTTGTGGGTGACGATCACCATCGTCCCGCCGTGCAGCGCGTGCTGCTCGACGAGCAGGTCGCCGAGCAGCGCGGTGCGGACCGGGTCGAGCCCCGAGTCCGGCTCGTCGCAGAGGACGATCCCCGGGGCGAGGACGAGCGCCCGGGCCAGCCCCGCCCGCTTGCGCATTCCGCCGGAGAGCTCGTTGGGCATGCGGTGCGCCGCGTCCAGCAGCCCGACGTTGGCGAGGTGCGTCTCGACGACCTCGCGGACCTCGTCGTCGGCGAGGTCGGTGTGCTGTCGCAGCGGGAAGGCGACGTTGTCGTAGACGTTCATCGCGCTGAACAGCGCGCCGTCCTGGAACATGACGCCGATCTCGCTGCGCAGCGAGAGGATCTCCGCGCGGCTCATCCGCGAGAGCGCGCGGCCGCGGATGAGGACGTCGCCGGAGTCGGGCTTCATGAGGCCGATGACGTGCTGCAGCAGCACGCTCTTGCCGGTGCCCGACGGGCCGAGCACCACCGAGATGACGCCCTCGGGGATCGCGATGTCGAGGCCCTGCAGCACCGCCTGCGACCCGAACGCCTTGCGCAGCCCACGCGTCTCGATCGCCAGCAGCGACGGATCGATCGACGCCCCCGCCGGCCGCTGGCCCGCGCGCACCTCGGCGGCGTCCGACGGCGTCCCCGCCTCCAGTCGCAGCAGTCGCCTCACGAGCGGGTCCACCTCGAGATAGCGCCGCACCGGTCCGGTCGCCCGCACATCGCCGGCGACCACCGCGGCCGGCATGTTGAGGCGCCCCTCGGCGAACGCCTCGGCCATCTCCTGGTCGAGCTCGATCGTCACCTCCGCCGGCTCGTCCTCGCGGACCGTCGGCTCGTCGCGATCGAGCAGCAGCGTCACGCAGGACTCCCCGCCCGCGACGCGGAACGCGACGCTCGTGTCGGCGTAGCAGAGCCGCGCGCGCAGGTCGTCATCGGCATCCAGCGCGGCGGCGAGTCGCCCGCCGAGCCTCCACGCCTCTCCGTGCGCCATCGGAACGTCCGTGCCCGTCATTCTCGTCCCCCTCGAGTGAGAGCAAGGTACCGGCTGACCGCCTCGACGCGGTTCGCTACCTCGAGCTTGCGCAGGATCCGGGCGACGTGGCCCTTCACGGTGTCGGGCGAGAGGAAGAGCTCGTCGGCGATCTCGCGGTTCGACCGGCCGACGACGAGCCGCTCGACGATCTCGGTCTCGCGCTCGCTGAGGAGGCCGAGGGAGGGAGTCGACGTGGTCGCCGACGCCGGCCATGCCGTGACCGGCGCGGCGCCGCGTCGCGACGGCAGGACGAGCGGCGCGTCGCGCATCTCCTCGAGGAGCGCGGCCGTCGTCACCATGAGGTGCCGCAGCTCTGCCGTCACCTCGGTCTGGCGCGCGTGGAGGAGATGCCCCTGCAGCGCGAGGCCGACCGCGGCGGCGAGCGCGCGCAGGCCCTCCGCCTCGTCGGTCGTCACCTCGCCCGCGTCGCGGAGGACGACGAGGAGCGCGAGCGGGAAGCCGTCGGGGGCGACCGCCGCGCTCGCGACGACGTTCTCGCCGAGCGCCTCGGCGATCGTGCTGCGCTCCGCCTGCCCGGGGCGCCCCAGCGCCGCGGCCTCCGCGGTCCGCGAGGTGAGCTCGATCGGCGACGCGAGCACGCGCCGGCGGAGGAGGTCGCTGTCCTCGTCGGCGAGCGCGCCGCAGTCCTCGGCGGTGAGCCGCGACCCGGCAGCGGTGAGGACGAGCGCGCGCTCGAAGGGCAGCTCCTCGACCGCGATCGCGCTCGCGCGGGCGAAGAGCTCGCGCACGTCGGCGGCGCCGCGCAGCCGCGCGACGACCCCGAGGACCGGGGCGGCGTCGGCCCAGCGTGTCACGTCGCTCTCCACCACGGCCCTCACGTCGCCGCCGTCCCCAGCCGGTCGAGGGCGCGGGCGGCCGGAGCGTCCGGCTCGTCACGCGCCCACTGCGCGAGCGTCGCGAGGTCGCGGTCGTCCTCGATGCGCGTCTCGACGAGCGGCAGGACCCCGTCGTAGATCTCCCCGCGGGCGCCGTCGACGGTCACGTCCCGGCCGGCGAGGCGGTCGACGACGCCGGTGCCGCACCCCACGACGCAGGGCCGGCCGAGCTCGCGGCTCACGACGGCGGCGTGGGACGTCGAGCCGCCGAGCTCGGTGACGACGGCGGTCGCGACGATCATGCCGTGGACGTCGTCGGGGTCCGTCGTCGGGCGCACGAGGACGACGTCGCCGTCGTCGGCGAGATCCTCCGCCTCGTCGGCGTCGGTCGCCACGCGACCGGTTCCGGCGCCGGGGCACGCCGGCTCGCCGCTCGCCAGGACGGTCGCCGCGGCCCGGACCTCGGCGGGGACGTGCGGGCGCACGAGCGCCTCGACGTCCTCGGCCCGCACCCGCCGCAGCGCCTCGCCCGGGGTGATGCGCCCCTCGTGGGCGAACGCGACGGCGAGTCGCACCGCGGCCTCGGGAGAGCGCTTGGCGATGCGCGTCTGCAAGAGCCAGAGGCGCCCCGACTCGACCGTGAACTCGATGTCCTGGACGTCGAGGGCGTCCTCCTCGAGCCGCGTCGCCGCATCGAGGAGCTCGGCGTGGAGGGCCGGGGCGCGCTCGTGGAGGACGTCGAGCGGCAGCGGGTCGTGGCGGCCGGAGACGACGTCCTCGCCCTGCCCGCCCGGGAGGTACTCGCCGTACGGCGCGGCAGCGCCGGTGAGGGGGTTGCGGCTGAAGAGCACGCCGGTCCCCGAGTCGTCGTCGCGGTTGCCGAAGACCATCGCCTGGACGGTGACCGCGGTGCCGCCCTCGTCGCCGAGGCCGTGGTGGCGGCGGTAGGTGCGGGCGCGATCGGACTCCCACGACGCGAAGACGGCCGCGACGGCCGCGCGCAGCTGCTCGCGCGGGTCGGCGGGCGGCGCCTCGCCGACGACCCTCGCGAACTGCTCCTCGAAGCGACGGCGGCTGTCGGCGGCGAACCGCGCGTCGCCGGTCCGGGCGCCGAGCGCGGCCTCGACGTCGTCGGTCATCCCGAGGTTGAGGACGGTGTCCATCATCCCGGGCATGCTCCGCGCGGCGCCCGAGCGGACCGAGAGGAGCAGGGGGTCCTCACCGCGACCGAAGGTGCGCCCGAGCGCCCCTTCGATCCACGCGACGCCGTCGGCGAGCGCCTCGTCGGTCCCGTCGGGGAGCGTGCCGCCCGCCGCGTGGAACTCGGCGCACGCCGAGGTCGGCAGGACGAAGGCCGGCGGCACCGGCAACCCCAGCGACCGCATGTGGTTGAGGCCCCACGCCTTGCCGCCGACGTCCTCGCGGCGCAGGGCGGCGGTGCCGTCGAGACGGACGAGCATCAGAGGGCCCTCCCGGCCTCGGCCTCCTCGATCCGCGTGCGGCCGAGGAGAGCGATGAGGTCCTCGTGCAGCTCGAACCAGACCGTGTGGTAGCTCTCGACGAGCGGCTTGGCGACGTAGTCGTGGTCGCCCCGCTCGACGCGCCGGGCGGCGTCCGCGAGCCGCCGCGGGTACGTCGCGAGCGGCGCGGCCGACGCCCCGAGCTCGTCGACGAGGCCGGCGACCGACACGTGGTGGGCGACCACCCGTGAGGCGACCTCGTCGTCGTAGACGCGGTCGGAGTGGTCGTTGGGCTCGCCGTCGCGCATCTGCCACGCGGTCATGAGCTCCTTGATCGCGTCGTTGGGCTCGTGGAAGCGCTCGTAGAGGGCCTCGAGCGCGGCTCCGTCGACCTCGGTGCGAGCCGCCTCGAGAAGCTCGGCGACGCGCGCTCGCCCGTCCGCCGTGACGCGGAAGGCGTCGCTCTTCTCCTTGACGTGCTCGGCGGCGACGGCGGCGGTGAGCACGTCGCGGACCGACGCCTCGTCGAGCCCGGTGACGGCTTGGAGCACGTCGAGCCCAGCGCGGCCCTTGAGGGCGAGCGCGCGCAGGACGGCGAGCTCGTGGGTCGTCGTGTGGGAGGTCATGGCGGTGTCCTCTCGTGTCGTGGTCAGCGGCGTGCGAGGGCGGCGACGCGACCGCGTGCACCGCCCGCGGCGTGGCGTCGGATGAAGGTCTGCGAGGCGACGTAGCCGGGGATCCCGCTGATGCCGCCCGTCGGATGCGTGCCGGCGCCGCTGATCCAGAGGCCCTCGACCGGCGTCTCGTAGGCGCCGAAGCCCTGCGCCGGGCGCAGCGGGCCGAAGCGGGCCGCGGCCGGCTCGACGTGGTAGACGTTGCCGCCCGGCACGTGGAAGCGCTCCTCGAGGTCGGAGACGTGGAAGACGCGCCGGCCGATCTCGAGCGTGTCGAGGCCCTCGTAGACCTCCGCGCACTCCTTCAGCACGCGGTCGCCGATCTCCTCGCGGACCTCGGACCACGGACGGTCGGGGTGCATCGGCGTGATCCCCGACCACAGCCAGAAGGTGTCCTGCCCCTCCGGCGCCTGCGTCGGATCGATCGCCGACGGGACGATCCCGATGAAGCAGACGGGGTCGGGCCACTTGCGCGCGACCGTGTCGTCCCACGCCTGCATGTGCTCCTCGAAGGTCTGCCAGCTGAGGATCGGCTCGCGGAGGTCGAGCCTGTCCTCGCGCCACTCGCGGGCCTTCTTCGCGATCTCGATGCGGCCCTTCACCGCGACGTCGATCTTCAGCGTCCCGGTCTCGAGGACCGCGGTCGGGATGCTGTCGGCCCGGCGCTGGAGACGGTCGGGCAGGATGCCGCGCGGCAGCATCTCGGAGAGCGTCGCCTTCGGGCTGCACGTCGCGAGGACGTGGCCGGCGCGGATCTCCTCGCCGTCGACGAGGCGCACGCCGACGACCCGGTCGCCCGCCGTGACCAGCTCGGCCACCTCGGCCGAGGTCCGCACGCGGCCGCCCGACTCGACGAGCGAGGAGTGCAGAGCGTCGGTGAGCGCGCCCGTCCCGCCCTGGAACCGGGCCGAGCCGGTCCGGTGGCACATCCCCACGTAGACGAGGCCCCAGGCGGTGCCGTCCTGCTTCATCCAGCAGAACGGGGGCATCGAGGCGAGCGCGCCGCGGACGAGCGGGTGATCGAAGCGCTCGGTGATGAACTCCGCGTGCGAGGTCGTGAGGAACTGGGTGAGCGGCGCGAGGTCCTTGCGCCGGCGGACCGCGGCCGGGAGCGCGCGCAGCACCGTCCGCGGGTCGGGCCGCGTCGGGTGGGAGAGCATGAACGGGATCGCGAGCTCCATCGCGGCGTCGAGGCTGCGTGCGAACTCGAGGTAGTTGTCGGCGTCCCTGCGCGAGAAGCGCCGCAGCTCGTCGGCGGTCCGGCGCGGGTCCTCCCAGAAGGCGAGCGAGGCGCCCGTGTCCTTGTCGAGGTGGACGTGGAAGGGATCGGCCTTCAGCTGGACGAGGCCGTGGCGACGCAGCTCGAGGTCGCGCTCGATGCTCGTCGCGCGGAAGAGCGAGGCCTGGATGCCGCCCTCGTTGACGAGGTGCCCGGGCGCGCCGTCGATGACGGGGTTCGTCGAGATCATCCCGCCGACCGTGGGCGAGGCCTCGAGCACGAGGACGCCGAGGCCGGCGCGCGACAGGTAGCACGCCGCGACGAGGCCGTTGTGTCCAGCGCCGATGACGACGACGTCGGCGCCCCCTCCCGTGGGCTTCAGCATTGGGCGAGAATACACATTGTTCGAATAGCGTGTACTTTTTCTTTCACGCCGCTCTATAGTGCCGCAGAGCGCGGCCTCTGGAAGAGGAACACGCTGTACGAATACGTTGTCTCCGATGAGCGAGCCCCCTGTGACGCCAGAACCGCAGAACCCCGTCCACATGCACTCGTCGCCCGCCGTGCGTTGGACGACGGTCAACTTCGCCGAGGCCATCCAGGGCGTGCAGAAGCCGCTGTCCTGGGGCATGTGGGACCTCTCGATGGAGACGTCGGTGCGCCGGACGTTCGGGGCGATCGGCGTCCTGCGTCGCGGCGAGGTGCCCCCGCCGGCGAGCGCGGACGACCGGATGAGCGGCATCTTCTACGGGCGGGTCGCGGGCAACATCGAGGTCTTCCGCCGCGTCGGCGACGGCATGCCCGGCAGCTCCGGCGACATGATCGAGGAGAAGCTCTTCGGCAAGGAGCCCGAGGGCGGGAGCCGCAAGACGGCGTCCGACTACCTCCGCTACCCCGTCGTCGCGGCGAAGCTGCCGCGGGCGGCGCGGCGCGCCCCGCGCGAGCTGCCGGACATGCGCGCGGGCCACGGCGACTGGTGGCGCCGGGAGGTCCTCGACGCGCCACCCCGAGACCTCGCCGGCGCGCAGCGGCTCCTGCGCGAGGCGGCCGACCAGTTCATCGCCGTCGGCGAGCTCCACGCGACGGCGACGCTCGTCGCGAGCGCCCTCCTCGACGAGCTCGGCGACCTCGCGGAGCGCGCGACCGGCGACCGCTCCCTCGCGATGGACCTCGCGACGGGCTACGGCTCGATGGAGGAGACCGCGCTCATCCGCGACCTCTGGGAGGCCTCCCGGGGCCGCTTCGACGTCGACGAGGTCGTCCGCCGCCACGGCTACCACGGCCCGGACGAGGGCGACCTCAGCAGCCGCACGTGGCGCGAGGACCGCGGCCCGCTCGACGCGATCCTCCGCAGCTACGCGAAGAAGGCGTCGTTCGAGGACCCGAGCGCGCGCGAGGCGCGTCAGCTCGAGCGCCGTCGCGCCGCCGAGCGCGCGCTGCTCGCCGGGCTGCCGCGGCTGCGCCGCCCGGGCGCGCGCCTCGTCATGCGCCTGGCGAGCACGTACATCCCGCTGCGCGAGATCGGCAAGGCGTCGTTCCTCCACGCGCTCGACGCGGCCCGCTGCGCCGCACGCGCCGGCGGCCGCGCGCTCGCCGAGGCGGGGAAGCTCGCCGACCCCGAGGACGTCTTCTTCCTCACGTTCGACGAGTTCCTCGGCACGACCCCCGCCGACCTCGCGGCGCGCGTCGACGAGCGGCGTGAGCGGCACGCGCGCTACGAGACGCTCACGCTGCCTCCGTCCTGGACCGGCGACCCGGAGCCGGTCCCGCTCGCCGACGGCCCGGCCGCGTCGGAGGAGCCGGTGACCTCGCTCAAGGGCATCGGCGTCGTCGGCGACACCGTGACGGGCACGGCCCGCGTCGTCACCGACCCGATGGACGCCGACCTCGACGACGGCGACATCCTCGTCTGCAGGACGACGGATCCGAGCTGGACGCCGCTCTTCATGCTCGCCGACGCGCTCGTCATCGACACCGGCGGGGCGATGAGCCATGGGGCGATCGTCGCCCGCGAGCTCGGGGTGACCTGCGTCATCAACACGGTGACGGGCACGCGCGACATCCCCGACGGGGCGACGATCACCGTCGACGGCAGCACCGGCACGGTCACGGTCGAGCCCGCCCGCCAGGTGACGGCGTAGGCTCCAGAGCACGTGCCGTCGGTCACGCGAAAGCCCCGCGTCGGGCGTGCGGAGCGCCAGGAGCAGCGCCGCGAGGAGATCCGCGGCAAGCTCCTCGCCGCGCTCGAGCGCCTGCTCGACGACGGCACGAGCTACACCGAGCTGAGCGTCGAGCGGCTCATCCGCGAAGCGGGCGTCGCGCGCTCGACGTTCTACGCGTACTTCGAGGACAAGGGCGACCTCCTGCTCGGGCTCGCGGGGGGCGTCGTCGACGAGATCCTCGCGTCGGCCCGCGACTGGCTCGCCCTCGGGGAGGGCGCGACGGAGGACGACCTCGCGTCCGCCCTGCGCGGCTTCGTCGAGACGTACGTCGCGCATCGCGTCGTCCTCGCCGCGATCGCCGAGACCTCCGCGCACGACCCCGACGTGGAGGCGTTCCTCGGCGAGCGCCTCGACGTGCTCGTCGCGCACATCGCCGACCACCTCGAGGCAGGTCGAAAGAGCGGTCTCGTGCGCGACGCCGTCGATCCGCCGGCGACGGCGGTGTGGCTGAGCGCCATGCTCGAACGCGGGATGCACCAGCTGCTCGGCCCGGGGCGCCCGGACGACGTCGACCGGACGGTCGACGGGCTCACCGGCCTGCTGTGGAACGTCCTCTACCGGGACGCGGCGTGACCCGGGCGTCCCAGCTCCCCGGCGCCGCGCGCCATCGCCGCCGCATCGAGATGGGCGAGCGCCTCCTCGTCGCCGCCGAGAGCCTCCTCGCCGGCGGGACGAGCTACACGCAGCTGAGCGTCGAGGACCTCATCTCCGAGGCGGGCGTCTCGCGCACGTCCTTCTACAAGACCTTCGAGGGCAAGGGCGACCTCCTCCAGGCGTGGCTCGAGCAGGTGGTCGACGAGATCGAGGACGCCGCGGACACGTGGTTCAGCCTCGTCGCCCCCGAGGGTCCCGAGGCGATCCGCGAGGCCCTCGCGGTCTCGGTCGAGACCTACGCGCCGCACGCGATGCTCCTCACCGCCGCCTACGAGAGCGCGCCCTTCGACCCGGACGTCCGCGCGACCGTCGACGACATGGTCCACCGCGGCGTCGGCGGCCTGCGCCGGCACATCAAGCGCGGTCAGCGCGCGGGCTGGGTCGACCCCGAGCTCCCCGCCGACGACGTCGCGGTCTGGCTCACCGCGATGAACCAGCGCGGGTTCCAGCAGCTCGGCCGCGTCGTCGACGGGCTGTCGGTCGAGCGGCTGCTCGACGCGCACTCCCGGATCATCTGGGACGCGCTCTACGAGCACGCGCCGCACAGAAGTTGAAAGTTCTTTCAGAAGTCGGATAGGGTCGGTCTCCCGCACGCGACGAGGGGACGAGCGATGCACGACCACCGCACCGAGTACGACCACACCCGGCCCGACTTCCTCGAGCGCATGCACGAGATCGGCGCCGAGCTGCGCGAGGGGTGCCCGGTCGCCCGCGGCACGGCGTTCGGCGGCTTCCGGGTGCTCACCCGCTACGACGACGTCGCCGGAGCGCAGAAGGACTGGGAGACGTACTCGTCGGCCGACGGCGTGACGATCCCGTCGATGGCCAACGACGTCCGCGCGATCCCCCAGGAGTCCGACCCGCCCCGGCACAAGGGCTTCCGCGCGCTCCTCATGGGCGTCCTCGACAAGCGCGAGATCGCCGCCTACGAGGAGCCGATCCGCGCGATCGTCGACGACGTCCTCGACCGCATCATCGGCGCCGGCCCCGTCGACCTCGTCGAGCAGCTCGCGATCCCCCTGCCGACGATCGTCACCGGGATGGTGATGGGCCTGCCGCGCGACGAGTGGCCGGTCTTCCGCGACCTCCTCGACCGCAGCGTCGCGAACATGATGAGCGGCGACCCCGAGAAGACCGCAGCGACGTGGAGGGAGTTCGGCGGCTACATCGCCGGGCACCTCGCCGCCCGGCGCGAGTCGCCGCAGGACGACCTCCTCACCGCGATCACGTCGCCCCAGGAGGACGGCACGGTCCTCAGCGACGAGGAGCAGGTCGGGATGTGCATCAGCGTCATCCTCGCCGGCCAGGACACGACGACGAATGCGATCGCGAACCTCGCGGTGCGCCTCGCGGAGGACGAGCCCCTCCGCGCCCGGCTCATCGCGGAGCCGGAGGCGCTCCCGGGGGTCGTCGAGGAGAGCCTGCGGCTCGACTGCCCGATCCAGCACCTCGCGCGGACGGCGACGCGTGACGTCACCGTCTCCGGCGCCGAGATCGCCGCGGGCGAGCGGGTCGTCCTCAACCTCGGCGCGGCGAATCGCGATCCCTCCCGCTTCGACGACCCCGATGCGTTCGTCCCCGAGCGCTCGCCCAACCGCCACCTCGCCTTCGGCAGCGGGATCCACCACTGCGCGGGCGCGCACCTCGCCCGGCTCGAGATGCGCGTCCTCTTCGAGGAGCTGCTCGCGCGGGCCCACGAGCTGCGCCTCGTCGAGCCGCCGCGCCGTCGCTTCGCGGGCGGGATCGTCTACGGCTACGAGTCCGTCGTCGTGGACCTCGACCCCGTCGCCGCGGCCGCCGGGTGACGGCTGCGCGTGGGAAGATGACCACGTGACGCAGACCGGGAACGGACGACGCGAGCGGACCCGCCGGAGCCTCCTCGGCGCCGGGCGCGAGCTCATCACCGAGAAGGGCGTCGCCGGCCTGCGCATCAGCGAGATCACCGAGCGTGCGGGCGTCGCGCTCGGCTCCTTCTACAACCACTTCGAGTCGAAGGAGGAGCTCGTCGAGGCCGTCGTCGGCGAGAGCATCGGCACGCTCGCCGAGGCGCTCGCGACGCCGACCGGCGAGGACCAGGATCCCGCCGAGCTCGTGAGCATCGCGATCCGGCGCTTCATCGGCCTCGCCTACGAGGACCCCGACTTCGCGCGCCGCGTCGTCCACCTCGAGCACGCCGACGCGCTCTTCGTCGCGAACGTCCACCCGCCGGCCCGCCGCGCGGTCGACGACGGGATCGCCTCCGGCCGCTTCTCCCTGCCCGACGTCGACGTCGCAGTGACGGGGATCATCGGCGGCGCCCTCTCGCTCATGCGGGCGATCGTCGACGGCCGCGTCGGCGCGGGCGCGCACGACGCCTACGCGGAGATGAGCCTGCGCGCGCTCGGCGTCCCGGTCGGCGAGGCGGCGGAGATCGCCTCGCGCGAGCTGGGAACCGGCGTCGCCTGAGCTCGGCGTGTGGCGATCTGGCGACGCCACGCGTCGCCGGTCCTCCACACGTCGCCGCGCCCGCCGACGTGCGGCGATCCAGCGACGCCACGCGTCGCCTGATCGCCGGACGGTCCCCGGGGGCTACGCGGCCGCCGGCGCGTCGGTCGCGCGCTCGAGCACCTCGACCGTGCCCGCCCCGCCGTCGACGCGGACGCGGTCGCCGGTCCGCAGGGCGCGGGTGCCGTCACCGGTCCCGACGACGCAGGGGATCTGCAGCTCGCGCGCGACGACCGCGGCGTGGCTGAGCGCGCCGCCGATGTCGACGACGAGCGCCGAGGAGATGAACATGATCGACGCCCAGCTCGGGTCGGTCGTCGGGGCGACGAGGATCTCGTCGGGCTCGACGTCCTCGAAGTCGGGGTCGAGCACGACGCGCACGACGCCCTCGACGACGCCGCGGCTCACGCCGGTCCCCGTGAGGACGTCGCGGGGCGCGACCTCGGACGCGGCCGCTGCGTCGTCGGCGATCACCTCGACCTCGGGCAGCCCCGCCCACGTGCTCTCCTTCAGCCGGACGGCCGCGTAGGCGGCACGGCGCTCCCGCCGCAGCTCGACGAGCTCCCGGATGTCGGCCGGGATCTCGCCCGTGAGCTCGGCGCCCGTGAGGAGGAAGACGTCGTCGCGCGCCGCCAGGACGCCCTCGTCGACGAGGTGCTCCCCGGCACGCCGTGCTGCGGCCCGCGAGACGTCGATCGCCTGCAGGAACGAGCGCTTCGCGATGCCACGCAGCGGGATGCGCCGCGCGGCGAGCCGCAGGATCATGCCGGCGAGCGGTCGCTGCGCACGCGGGAGCGCGGCGAGCACCGCCGCCTGCTCGGCCTCGAGCGCGGCCGCCGCCCGCGCGTCGCGCAGCCGGGGGTCGTCCTCGGCGGGGCGGTCGGCGTAGCGCTCGACGAGCGAGCGCAGCGGCCGGTCGTCCTCGCGCCACACGACGCTCGACATCTCGCCCTCGGACGGCCCGTGGAAGCCGTGGCGGCGTACGACGTCCTCGACGGCGATCTCGCCGCGCGAGGCCCGCCAGACGTCGGTGACGACGTCGAGCTCGGCGCCGCCCGTGCCGCTGAGCACCGCGATGTCGCCGACGCCCGCCTTCGCGATGAGCGCCTCGACGGCGTCGTACATCGGCTGGACGTTGCACAGCGTCCCGAGGAGCTGGACGCCGCCGGCGGACTGGAAGCGGTCGAGGCCCTCGGCGAACGTCCGCCGCGCGGTCGGGCCGTCCATCGCGGGGATGCGCGCGATCGTCTCGGCCCACCAGCGGTCCTGCTCGGCGGCAACGTGGCGCAGCCGGGCGGGGAAGCGCGCGAAGGCGAGCGGGAAGCGCACCGCGATCGCGGCGTAGCGCGAGCGCGTGGGATGGAACTCCATCCCCTCCGGCGCCTCGCCGAACATGCCGCGGATCGCCTCGCGCCCGGAGGTGCCGGGGACCCGGTCGCCGACCGTCGCCATGAACTCGAGGCGCATCGTGAGCCGGCCGTAGATGATCCGCAGGATCCGCTCGCACGGGTCGTCGGGCGGGGTCAGCTCGTCGCCGCGCAGGACGCCGATCTCGTGCGCCGCCCAGCGCGACGCGCGCTCGCCCGGCTCGCCCCACAGCGCCCAGCTCAGCGGGGTGAGGACGCCGGGCGCCGCCTCGCCGAGGTTCGTCGTCGTCCAGTGGTAGGCCGAGCGGACCGACTCCATGAGCGGGTCCCACGGGTCGTCACGGCCGATCGCGTCGAGCGGGCTCACGGGGTCGGGCACGGCGCCTCCCGCCGGGACAGCCCGTCGGTCGTGTTCGCGCGCAGCGCGGTCCCGATGGGGCGGCTCCCCGCCCGCGGGTTCGTCGAGACCTCGAGGTCGCAGAACCCCGTCATCCCGGCGTGCTCGAGCTCGCAGATCGCGTCGACGAGCCCGACGCCGTGGTGCTCGGTGACGGTGCCGTCGTAGGGCGCCGCCTCGATCGTGAGGACCTCGCCGCCCGGCAGCGTCCACGTCGACGCTCCCGACCGGTACGTCGTGCCGTCGGCCTCCATCGTCACGACGATGTCGACCTTCTCGGCGAGCGTGACCTCGCCGTCGCGCACGACGTAGCCGAACTGGCGCACGCTGTCGTCGATCCCGTGCCACGCGATCGACCCGAACGAAAGGGCCGGGCCGAAGGTCCCCGGCATCCAGCGATGGTCGAGGAGCATGTCCCAGCGGCGCGCGCCCCAGCTGTGGTCGCGGTGGCAGAGCCCGTCGACCTCGAAGTCGACGCCGCCGAGCCGGACGTGGCCGCGGATCGCGCCCGAGCACTCGAAGTGCGAGCTCGCGAAGTCCTCGGCCATCGTCCCCGCGTCGGGCGGGAAGAAGTCGGTCCGCGGATAGAAGTCCTCGACGGCGAGGTCGAGCTCGACGTCCTCGTCGCGGACGCGGTAGCGCATCTGCCCGTCGAAGGTCTGCCGGTAGCGGCCCTCGAGCGCGCCGAAGCCGTCGGGCCGGAGATCCTCGCCCGTGAGGTCGTAGAGGCCGTTGCGGCGGTAGCGCAGGCCCTCGCGGGTGACGAGGCCGAACCACAGCGCCGCCTTCCCGCCCTCGAAGTGGGGCTCGTGGCCGATGCGGAACGTCCCGCCGATCCCCGCCTCGCGGGCGTGCCAGGTCATGAAGACGCTGTCCTGCCACCAGGCCTCGGAGGGGTCGGGCGCCTGCCGGCCCTCCGAGTCGTCGCCGTGCTGCACGAAGCCGGACACGAGCGCTCAGCCCGCCCCGACCGGCTGGGGAGCCGCCGGCGGCGTCGCCGGCGCGGGCGGCTGCGGCGGAGGCGGCGGGGCGTCGCCCGAGAACGCCTCGCGGATGAGCTCCTTCTTGCCGATGCGGCGCACCTGATCGGCGGGACGCGCGACGAGGAAGCTGAGCATCCAGACCGCGTACAGCGCGAGCGCGAAGCTCATCGCGGCGGTGATGTGCGTCGCCCACGTCGGGAAGTCGCCGTTGAGCCCGAGCCACATCGGCCAGCCGATCGACGCGTTGACGAGGCCGTCGACCATCGGGATGAGCGGGACGATCCCGAGCGCCCGCCAGCCGGTGAGGTGCGGCTCGAGGCGGTAGATGAGCGCGCCGCCGAGGATCGGCATGAGCGGGTTCATCAGCACCCACCACAGCGGGAGGCCCCAGATGTCGAGCGGCTGCGGCCCGTAGTACTCGTAGGCGCCCATGAGGACGCCCGGGCTCTCGAGCCAGATGTTCACGAAGACGTCGACGAGGTAGAGCGTGAACAGGCCCTTCTTCGTGATGCCGGCGGCGAAGAGGCGGTAGGCGACGTAGGCGAGGCCGCCGACGTACCACGTGTAGACGAACGGGATGAACAGCGGCATCTCGCGGTCCATCAGCGTGTAGACGTGCAGCTCGGCGCCCTCCTTGATGTAGCAGAGCCCCATCGTGTCGACGATCGGCTCCCACACGCACGCGAGGAGTCCGCCGAGGAGGCAGACGAGGAGGAGCGGGCGCTTTCCGGCGGCGAGGTGCTTGATCCCGAAGAAGAGGAAGAGCGCGACCGGGATCGCGAGGAAGATCGTGAAGATGATCTCCGGGGTGAGCGGCATCAGGCTGTCGGGATGCGCGGGGATGGCGGCGAGCAGGTCGGGCAGCATCATCGGTCCTCCGGGTCAGGCGGCGTGGGCGTCGGCGCGACGGCGGTCGCGCATGAGGTGCTGGTACTCGGGGAGCCAGATCTCCTGGTAGGTCGCGTGCGCGACGCGGCCCTGCTCGTCCTCCCACCGGTAGACGCTGTCGCAGAAGCCGACGTTCGGCCAGGCGGGGACCGGCGCGGCGGCGATCGCCTCGCCGTGGAACCGGTGGACGTCCCCGCGCTCGTCGACGGCCTCGACCTCCTGCCGCGTCGCGACGTGCAGATGCGGATGCCGGTCGAGGACGTGGCGCCGCACGGACGTGATTCCGGTCGTCTCCCCCTCCCGGACGAGCCACGCGAAGTGGTGCGTCGGCTTGTCCTCGGGGATCGGGTAGAGGCCCTTCCACGCCGGATCGGTGTCGAGCGCCTCGAAGGAGATCTGGTTGAAGACGAGGTCGTCGCCGAACCACATCGGCGTCCAGCCGACGGGCGGCGTGACGACCGCGCCGCGCCGCTCGACCCGCACCTGCCGCCACGACCGGTCGCGGGGGGCGTGGCAGTCGATCGCGTGGGTCGCTCCGTCGAGCGTCAGCGTGCCGGTGACGTGCATGAACTGCTCGGTGCCGCCGGGCTCCCGCGCCGGGTCGTGGTGGTCCTCCTCGCCCGGCATGACGTGCCCGCGCAGGAGCAGCGGGGTCACGGCCTCGCAGCGGATGTCGAGCGCGCTGTCCGTGTCCGGGCTCGAGTAGGAGACCGTGGCGACGCGACCGGGCTCGGGGAACGAGATCCGCAGGCCGTTCGCCGTCGTGAACGCGGATCCGTCCACCTCCGGCCACGGCATCGTCATCTCGTAGTCGAGGTGGGCGACGTCGAGGTGCTGCTCGTGCTCCAGTCCCTGGAAGAGGACGACGCCGCCCTGCGCGAGCGGGAACGCCGGCATGCAGCGGACGTAGAGGAAGGCTCCGAGCGCGATCTCCGGGACCGAGAAGCCGAAGTACCACGTGTGGATCGTGTGCGGATCCCAGTCGTCGCCCGCGGCGGGCAGCGGGAGCCAGAGGTCGGACTCGGGAGGGTGCGTCGCGAGGGCCATGCGCGCACCCTACCCACAAACTGAAAGAACTTTCAACTATGTGCCGGGCCTCCACGCGCGAGAGGCCGGGTCACCTCGCGGCGGCCCGGCCTCTCGTCGCAGGTGCGTGGGGCCCCCCGATCGGGACCCGGGCGTGCCTACTCGACGCCGTCCTGCGCCCGGCGGCGCAGCGCGTCCGCCTCGTCGGCGTCCCCGCGGACGTCCGCAGCGGTCGCGCGAGCCTCGAGCGCTGCGCGCTCGGCGTCGACGCGCGCGCCGAAGAGGCGGTCGCGGGCGTCGGCGAGCCGGCGGCGCCGCTGGGCGCGCGCGGTCATGCGCTGGACGATCTCCGCGTCCCTGCGGACATCGTGCTCAGCGTGGGCGACCGCGTCGTCGTCCCACTCGAGAAGCGACAGCCGGTCGGCGAGCATCGCCTCGGCGAGCCCCTCGAGATCCGCCGCGATGTCGCGGTCGATCGGGCTGGTGGTCTCGTCTGCTCGTTCGCGCGCCGCTGCCGCGCGAGCGAAGAGCGCGCGCATCAGCGCGCCTCCGCGGTCGTCCTTACCGTGAAGCTCCATCCGTGCCCCCCTGAGCGTTGATGGGTGTCCCTGCCTTGCAGATGCTGTTACCCGGAACCTAACGGCGGTTACACGCGCGTGCTCCGGTACGCGCGCGAGCGGGTCGGCGCCGTCTCGGGGAGGCGCGCGCGGGCGAGGCGCTACGGTCCCCGCAGGTCACGCACGGGACGGGGCGGCGCTCGCCGCCCGCACCGATTGGGGAGGGGGACTCCCGATGCAGCTCGCAGACGACGTCCGCGTCCCGGCTCGCCGCCGGGCACGCCGCACCGCCGCGCTCGCGCTCGCGACGACACTGGGCTTCGCCGCGCCCGCGGCAGCGAGCGGAACCTGGGCCGTCGGCCCGTCGATGACCGCCGACCGCTCGACCTTCGCGGCCGCGCCGACCGGCTCCTCGACGCTCCTCGCCGGCGGCCACCCGGTCACGGGTCCCGCCGCGACGACGTCGGCCGAGGTCGTCGGGCCGGGCCCGACGTTCACGGCGACCGGCGCGATGGGGACCGCCCGGACGCTGCACGAGGCGGCGCCGCTGCCCGGGGGGGGGGTCCTCGTCGCCGGCGGCGCGGTGACCGAGGTGGGCGGGAGCCCGGCGCTCGCGAGCGCCGAGATCTGGGACCCGGGCACGGGCATGTTCACGCCGACCGGGGCGATGTCGGCCGGCCGGCAGTCCTTCGCGCTCGCCCCGCTCGCCGACGGACGCGTCCTCGCGACCGGCGGGTCCGCTGCGACGAAGAGCGGAGCCGGGCAGGCGAGCGCGGACCTCTTCGACCCGAACACCGGCATCTGGACGCCGACGGGTCCGCCGCTCGCCGGACGTCTCGGCCACAGCGCGACCGGCCTGCCGGGCGGGCAGGTCCTCATCGTCGGCGACAACCCGACGGCCGAGATCTACAACCCGGCGACGGGGTCGTTCGCACCGGCGGGGACCGAGACCGGTCAGCGCAGCTACCACACCGCGACGCTCCTCCAGGACGGTCGCGTCCTCGTCGCGGGCGGCGTGAGCGCCGGCAACGTCCCGCTCGCGACCGCGGCCGTGTGGGACCCGGCGACCGGCGCGTTCGCGCCGACCGGCCCGATGAGCTCGCCGCACTCCCAGGCCGCGGCCGCGCTCCTCCCCGACGGGCGCGTCGTCGTCGCGGGCGGCTTCGGCGCCGGCTTCCAGGCGACGAACGCCGTCGACGTCTACGACCCGCTCACGAACGCGTGGACGGCGGGCACCGGGATGCCCTACGTGAACCGCGATCCGCTCGCCGTCCCGTTGCCCGACGGCCGCGCGCTCTTCATGGGCGGGAGCCTCTCGGGGCCGCCGTTCACGGGCAGGAGCACGGCGCTCTTCACGGCGGGGGCACGCGTCCTTGCCGCTCCGGCGCCGGCGCCCAGCCCGGTGCCCCCCGTGCCGGTGCCGCTGCCGAACAGCCCCACCCCCGCCGGCGGCAAGTTCCCCGCGAAGCTGAAGGTGCAGCGCGCCTCGATCCGCGACGGCGAGCTCGACGTCCTCGCGAGCATCACGAACCGCGCGAACGGCGACGAGGTCGAGATCGAGTTCAACGCCAACGGCACGAAGACGCGCTTCAAGGAGAAGGTGGAGGACGGCCGGCTCAAGTTCACGCGTGAGCTCAAGGGCAAGCAGCGCCGAGTCCGGACGGGGATCATCACGTACACGTACGAGGGCAACGCGCTCGTGCGGCCGACCGAGGTGCGCCTCCGGGCGGCGAACGGAAAGGCGAAGCTCGAGCGCGGCGACCTCTCGCTGAAGAACGGGCGCCTGCGCGCCGAGGGCACGATCAGCGACCGCGCCCGCGGCGTCGTCCGCCTCATCTTCACCTGGAACCAGGCGGACGGCTCGACCGGCGAGTTCCAGCTCCGCGCGAAGATCGACGACGGCAAGTGGTCGGCCTCCGGCACCGTCCCGCCGGGCGCCCGCGCCGGGGGCTACCTCAGCATCCAGTTCACGGGCGACCTCGAGCGCCGGATGCGCGGAGAGCAGACGGCGAAGCAGGTGCTCGCGGGCTGAGGGCGGGCGCCACCGGCGAGGTGTGACGGATGGACGTCGGATTCCGAGGTTCATCCGTCGCACCTCGTGACGGGCGGGCGGGGAGGAGTCGCATGGACGTTCAACCTGCGACACCCGTGGCCGATCACGTCGGCCATGGGACAGCAGCTCTCCGGCGGGTTCGCTCCCCCGCACGACGCGTCGACCCGCTCCGTCGCCCGGCTCGGCCGCGCCCTCCTGTGGTGCCTCGGCCTCGTCGTCGTCACCGACCTCGCCCTCATCTGGGCGGACATGTCGTTCCTCGACGTCCTCGACCAGCTGTACGCCGGCATCGACGTCGATTACGAGACGGTCGTCGCCGCCGACGACCGTCAGCTCTTCGCGGCGGGCGCGGCGATGGGCGCGTTCGTCCTCACGGCCGTCGTCTTCGTGCGCTGGTTCCACCGCATGTACCGCAACGTCGGAGGGCTCCTGCCCTCGGCGCGCCGGTGGGGCTCCGGGTGGGCGATCGGCGCGTGGTTCATCCCGATCCTCGCGCTGTTCCGACCGAAGCAGATCGCCAACGACCTCTGGCGGGCGGCCGACGACAGCGGCCCGGACGGCCACGTCGACGCGATCGTCCACTGGTGGTGGGCGTTCTTCATCGCGACGACGATGGCGTCGAACTTCGTGGGGCGCGGGTTCATGGAGGCGGCGACCGTCCGCGAGCAGATCGACGCGACGACGCTCGAGATGGCCGCCCTCGGACTCGACGTGGGCGCGGCGCTCATCGCGATGCGGTTCGTCCACCTCATGACGCAGCGCCACGAGGCGCACCGCACCCGCGGGCGGGCGGCGGTCGGCGCGCTGACGCTCGCCCCCGCGCCCGCGGCGCCGGCAGCGCCGAGCACGTCGGTCGCCCCGCCCGGCTGGAAGGGGCCTCTCAGCGAGGCGCCGCCCAGCGGACCGCGGCCGTCGCTCGGCGGCTGACCGGTGCGCCGGAGCCGTCGCCTCGTCGCGGTGGCGACGGCCACCGCCCTCGCCGTCGCCGCCGGAGGCTGCGCGGCGACCGGGGCCGAGCGCGTCCGCGCGATCGAGAAGTCGATGGAGCCGACGATCCTCAGCGGCGAGATCGTCCTCGTGGACGCCGGCGCCTACGACGTCGCGGAGCCCCGGATCGGCGACATCGTCGCCCTCGACGGCCCGGCCGACGCGGGCTGGGCGACGTGTCCGATCGAGCACTCGCCGCGCGCGCCATGCCCGCGTGCCCGCATCGGCGCCGAGACGACGCCGCTCATCAAGCGCATCGTCGCCGGGCCGGGACAGCGGATCGCGATCAACGCACACGGCGCCGCGCGGGTCGACGGCCGACTCGGCCTCGAGGTGTACGCCACGCCCTGCGCGCCCGCCGACCTGTGCCGCCTGCCGCGCGCGATCACCGTCCCGCCCGGCCACTTCTTCGTCATGGGCGACAACCGCCCCTACTCGGCCGACAGCCGGCACTTCGGGGCTGTCCCGCGCTCGGCGATCGTCGGCCTCGTCCTCCCTCCGGACCCGGCGCGCCGCTGAGCACGCCGACCCCGCCTGCGACGATGGCGCCGTGAGCCGCGCCCACGCCGTCCGGCGGATCGCCACGTCCCCCACGTCCGCCGCGGTGCTCACCGCGCTCGTCCTCTGGTCGCCGTCGATCCCCGTCCCGAAGCGCGACCGGCTCGACGCCGTCACGCCGTTCGCCCAGGCGATCTCGGTCCGCCCGCCGCTCGCCGTCCTCGCGACGCTCGCCGGGCTCGGCGGCCTCGGCCTGCTCGCGCACCGGGGCCGCCTGCGCACCCGCTCGGCGGCGCCCTTCGCCCTCGTCCTCCTCACCGGCCTCACCGCCGCCGCCGACGTCGCCCCCCGCGCCTTCGGGGACCCGGCGCCGCCCGACCCGGGCGCGCCCCTCCTCACGGTCGTCGCCGCGAACACGCGCCTCGCCGAGGCGGAGCCGGACGGGATCGTCGACATCGTCCGCGGGACGGAGGCCGACGTGCTCGCGCTGCCCGAGACGAGCCGCGGCCAGGCCCTCGCCTACGGCCGGGCGCTCACGCGGGCCGGCCTCGGGGAGTGGGAGGCCTTCGACGACGACGCCGTCCTCGGCGACCCGGACAGCCCGGGGCCGACCGCGCTCCTCGCCCGCGCGGACCTCGCGCCGCGGCTCTCCGTCCCGCCCGATCCGTCGGACCTCGCCGGGGAGGTCCCGGTCGCGCTCACGGCCCTCGCCGGCGACCCCGTCGTCGTCGCGGTCCACCCCGTCGCCCCCACGCCGGGGAGCGTCGCCGAATGGCGCGACGACCTGCTCGCCCTGCGCGCCCCGTGCCGCGAGGGCGCGATCGTCGCCGGCGACTTCAACGCGACGCTCGACCACTCACCGCTGCGCGAGCTCCTCGACGCCGGCTGCGAGGACGCCGCCGACGCCGCCGGCCAGGGGCTCGTGTGGACGTGGAGCGACCCCGTCGGCGTCATCCGGCCCGCGATCGATCACGTCCTCGTCGGCGGTCGGTGGCGGACGGTCGCCGCGGGCGTGCTCGACCTGCCCGGGAGCGACCACCGGGCGGTGTGGGCGCGGCTGACGACCGGCTGACTCAGACCGAGCCGACCGCCTCTGTCGGGCGCTGCCGCGAGGCGCTGGTGAGGTGGTAGGCCTCGGGGTCGAAGCGCCGCGTCACCTTGCGGTAGTGCCACGCGGAGCGCGGCCACACGGCCGACGGCTCTCCGCTCGCGTCGAGATACCAGCTGTCGCAGCCGCCGGTCGCCCACACGGTGTCCCGCACGAGCCCGTGCACCCAGGCGGCGTACGCCTCCTGCGCGCCCTCGGTCACCTCGACGGCGTCGAGACGCTGCTCCTCCATCGTGCGCAGGGCTCCCATCACGTAGGCGATCGCCGACTCGATCTGCATGATGTGCGACATGTGACCGGTCCCGGTCCCGATGCTGCCGATGCGGAAGAGGTTCGGGAAGTTGTGCGTGGTCACGCCGCGATACGCGCGCGGGCTGTCGCCCCACGTCTCCGCGAGCGTCCGGCCGTCGCGGCCACGGAAGATCGCCCCCGAGGGCGGGTCGGTGACGTGGAAGCCCGTCGCACACACGATCGCGTCGACCTCGTGCTCGACCCCGTCGGCCGTAACGACGGCGTTCGCCGTGACCTCGGTGATCGGCGCGGTCTCGACGTCGACGTTGGGCTGGTTGAGCGCGGGGTACCAGCGGTTCGTGAGCATGATCCGCTTGCAGCCGATCTCGAAGTGCGGGGTGAGCTTCTCCCGCAGGGCGGGATCGTCGACCGTGAGGCGCAGGTAGGCCTTCGAGACCGCCTCGAGCACCCGGCGGACGCGTGGGCGGTGCATGACCTGGAGGAGTCCCGCGTCGCGGTAGACGTACTGGCCGGCTCGGATGAGCTTCTGGAGCACCGGGACGCGCCGGAGGATCCGCCGCTCGATCTCGGTGACGTCCCGGTCGTTGCGCGGGAGGATCCACCCCGGCGTGCGCTGGAACACCGTCATGTGCGCGACCTCGGGCTGGATCTCGGGGACGATCTGGATCGCCGAGGCGCCCGTCCCGATGACGGCGACGCGGGTCCCGGCGAGGCTGTCGTCGTGGCTCCAGCGCGCGGAGTGGAAGATCGTCCCCTCGAAGCGGTCAAGGCCCGGGATGTCGGGGAGCTTCGGGTCGGACAGCACCCCGCCGCCGTCGACGACGACGTCGGCGGTGAGCTCGAGCGTCGTCGTGCGCAGGTGCCACACGGCGCGCGCCTCGTCCCAGCGGGCGTCCGTCAGCTCCTCGCCGAAGCGGGACTGCGCGGCGATGCCGAGATCGTCCGCGACCGCCTCCGTGTACTCCCAGATCTGCCCGCCGTCGGAGAACGTGCGCTTCCAGTCGGGGTTGGGCGCGAAGGAGAGCGAGTAGAGGTGCGACGGCACGTCGCAGGCGATGCCGGGGTACGTGTTGTCGCGCCAGACGCCACCGGGGCCGGGCGACTTCTCGAGGAGGAGCCAGTCGTCGATCCCCGCCTCGCGCAGCGCGTGGACCATCGCGAGGCCGGTGAAGCCCGCGCCGATGATCGCGACGCGCACGTGGCGTTCCGCGGTGTGGCCGTTCGTGCTCGTGCCCATCGTCCTCTCCTCGGCCGGCGCCGTCTCGCTCGCGCGCAGCGCGCGATCGTGGCGAGCATCGCAGAGATCCCGCGTGCCGGCGAGGACTTCGCCCGCGGCGTCGGCGAGCTCGTCGCGACAGCGCCGCGGACGACCGCCCCCGCTACCGCGTGACGACGTCGTAGCGGTGCCCGGCCGCGCGCAGGCGGTCGAGCAGGGCGTCGCCCATCGCCGTCGACGGCGTGAGGACGCCCGCCGCGTCGGGGAGCCCGTCGCCCGCGGCGAGCGCGAGCGCGCTCTCGCCGAGCATCACCGCGGTCGCCTTGTAGCCCGGGTCGCCCGGCGCCTCGATCTCGCAGACGAGCCGGCGGCCGTCGGAGAGGCGGCTGTGGACGTCGATGCGGAAGAAGCCCTTCTCGCGCGCCCGCTCCGACGGACCCTGTCCGGGCTCCGGCAGGAGCTTGTCGAGCGCCCAGCGCGTCGGCGGGAGCGAGAGCCCGGCGACGAAGAGGCCGAGCCCGCCGACGACGCCGGCGGCGCCCGCGGCGCCGAGCGGCCCCTTGCCGATCCGCATCCACTCCGAGTAGCGCAGCCCGCGGCCGTAGGCGTGGCCGCGCAGCGCGTTGGAGCGGCGAACGACGCGCGTGTTCACCGCGCCCATGACGAACGGAGCAAGCCAGCCGCCGAGCTCGGGGGCGTTGCGCGGGCCCGTCGGGTCCCGCTCGCCGAGGTCGGGCTCGGCGCCGCGGTCGGGCGAGAGCGCGTAGGGGTCGAGGAGCAGGCGCCGCGTCTTCGGGTCCTTCCGCGCCTCGTCGACGAGGCCCGTCATCGAGGCGAGCGTCCCGCCGCTCACACCGCCGCGCGTCTTCACGACGACGAGGTCGGTCGTCTCGAGGTCCGCCTCCCCCGCGGCGGCGTCGAGCGCGTGGACCGAGAGGTCCGACGGGATCGAGTCGAACCCGCACGTGTGGACGATCCGCGCCCCGGAGGCCTTGGCGGGGCCGTCGGCGGCGTCGATCGCGCGGCGCATGAACGTCACCTCGCCGGTGAGGTCCGCGTAGTGCGTGCCGGCCGCCGCGCACGCCTCGACGAGCGGCAGGCCGTACTTCGCGTACGGGCCAACGGTCGTGGCGACGGCGGCCGTCTGCGCGGCGAGCCGGTCGAGAGCCTCGCGGTCGTGCGCATCGGCGACGAGGACCGGCCAGTCGACGCCGAGCTCGTCGCGGACACGCTCGAGCTTCTCGCGCGAGCGGCCGGAGAGCGCGAGTCGGGTGCCGTCGGGGGCGGCGCTCGCGAGGTACTGGGCGGTGAGCTTGCCGACGAAGCCGGTCGCGCCGTGGACGACGACGTCGAAGTCGCGGGAGGTGGCCATCGGGTGATCCTCGCAGGCGGCGGACGTCGTCGCCGACCAGCCGTCGCCCGCTCAGACGAGCTCGACGGCGAGGCGGGGTTCCGCCGCTCGCAGCTCGTCGAAGTCCGAGTCCTGCGCGACGACGCAGAGGTCGTGCGCGAGGGCGGTCGCCGCGACGAGGCAGTCGAACGCCTTCGCTCGACGTTGCGACGCGCGGAGCTTCGCGAGCAGCGCGGCGAGCTCGTCGGCGACGTGCTCGTCCACGGGCACCCCGACGAACCGCCGCGCGGTCTGCAGCGTCGCCTCCCGCAGCGCGCGCACGTCACCCTCAGCCCGCAGGACGCCGAGCCGCAGCTCGGCGAGGGTGACCACGGAGACACGCACCTCGCCGCTGGGCCGAGCCTTCATCGCTCGTCCGGACTCGACGGCGATGAAGACGCTCGCGTCGAACAGAAGGCCGACGGCCATCAGAAGTCGTCGCTCGTGAGCCCGCTGTCGTAGTCGGCGAGGTCGGTGCGACCGCGGACGCCCAGGTCGGCGGCGAGCGCCGCGAGCTCGTCGAGCTCGTCATAGACGACATCCGACGGGCGGCGCTCCTGGCGTTGCCGGCGCGGAACGATGTCCGCGACGGGCCGCCCGTGGACGGTGAGCGTGATGGGCGTCCCGGCCTCGACGGCTGCGATCACCTTCGCCGTGGAGTTGCGGAGATCGCGCACCGAGACATCCATGTGCCACACGGTAGCACTGGCGCGCCCGGGGGAACGGCGGCGAAGATGTCGAGAACGGCCGGTCGGCTCCGTCCCAGGGGCAGACGCGGTCACAGGGACCGCACCGGAACAAGGAGACCGCCATGCCGAAGCACCTGCTCCTCAAGCACTACCGCGGAGCCCCCGAGGCCGTGAACCCCGTCCCGATGGACCAGTGGACCCCGGAGGAGGTCGAGGCGCACATCCAGTACATGCGCGACTTCGCCGACCGCCTGCGCGCCACGGGCGAGTACGTCGACGGCCAGGCGCTCGCCGCGGAGGGCTCATGGGTCCGGTTCGACGGCGAGGGCCGCCCCCCGGTCACCGACGGGCCGTTCGCCGAGACGAAGGACCTCATCGCCGGCTGGATGA
>NZ_JBLKKY010000025.1:0-52969 GCF_059438195.1 Paraconexibacter sp. | reverse complement strand
CCTGCCCATCGCCACTCCTCACGTCGAGTGTTGCGACGACCAGTTGAATCCACCCCGTTTCGCACCACGACTCGTGCCTCTCTTGTTCTTCCCTGCTCTCGTAGGAACTGCGCGAGGATGTACGCGTGTCGGGGGGTCTCGGGGGCGCTGTCATGTGCCGACCTGAGTAGCTGCTCCGCCTTGGCGTGCTCGCCCAGGGCCCAGCAGAGTCGTCCCGAGAGATGGATCGCGTCAAAGAGGAAGATGAAATCGTCTGGAGGGTCCGTCAATACCTCTCGGAGCAAGCGCCGCACGGAGCCATACTCACGGTGCCCGAATAGCAGGCTCGCTACGCGAAATTTGCTTGCGCGATCCAGTTGCGGTTGTGACGCGAGGTGCTCCAGCAGGTCGAGTTCGTCTCGCTGGGATCGCTCGCCCACGATGGTTGCGAGGCGAAGGAGAAGGCGCGGTTCGTTGGGCCAGCGGGTTAGTGCGTGGCGGAGCTGCGATATGGCAGCGTCCTCGTCGCTTTGTGCGAGCAGGCGCTCGATCGCATCGAGGCTGTCTTCGAGCGAATTATCCACCGAGATCGCTCAAGATATCGAGTGCCTGTGCGGCAGCATCGGCCTGGTCACGTCCCTACGGTTGGTGTAGGAGCGGGTCGGACGGAACGTCGGCGGCGAAGCTGGCGCTGACGATCCGCGGCGCGATCCGCGACCCGCCCACGCCGCGTCGCGCTGCCACGGGTGCGCTTCCATCCCGGGGTCCGGTACTCGAACCAGGTCAGCGGCCGGTGCGCCGGGGGCGCCCCTCACCGTTCGCTGACCTTCCGCGTGCGTTCGCGAGCATGGCGGACCTGATGGTCACCGCGCCCGAGCACCTCGGGGCCCTGACGACCGATCAGGGAAGGGCGACCACGTCCAAGCCGTCGATGCCCGCGAAGTCCGCTGGGTTGGCGGTGTACACCGGGAGGTCGTTGGACAGCGCGATTGCGGCGATCATGGCGTCGTAGGCACGGGCGGCGGGCTTGCGTCCCGCTGCTCTCAACGATGCGGCGACCCGGCCGAACGCACGGGCTGCTGCGCCGTCGAACGGGAGCGGGTCGAAGTCCGCCTCGGCCTGTTGGAGGTGCGCCTGGCGGGCGGCACGCTCGCGCTCGTCGGTGGTGACCAGTGGGCCGACGGACAGCTCGGCGAGCGTGATCGTTGAGATCAGCGGCTGCTCGGGAAGCAGGGCGGGGTCGATCACGCGCAGCCGGATGACAGCGGACGTGTCGAGCAGCCCGCGCGTGGCGGCGCTCACAGCGCGGCGTCGACGGTGGCGTCGATGTCGGCCCGCAGCGCGCGCTCGTCGACGGCGGGCAGCGAACGCCACCGGGATACGAGAACGTCGGCGGCGACAGGTCGGGGACCGAGTGGTCGCAGCTGCGCGACTGGCTCACCGGCGCGCGTGATCGTGATCGGCTCGCCGCCGGCGGCGCGCTCGACGATGTCGCCCCCATGGTTGCGCAGATCGCGGATGCTCACCTCGGCCATCCACCAAGTGTATCACCCGTGATACACCCGAGCCTACGGAACCGAAGGTCATAGGTTCGAATCCTATCGGGCGCGCTGCAAGAAGCCCCGCATTTGCGGGGCTTCTTTGCGTCTGTGGTCCCCCTTCGTCGCTCTGTCTGGTCGACGACGCGGGCGCGAGGCGCCCGTCCCGCACCCGGGCGGGCGGCGTGGTCAGCACTCACCACGTGCGGTGACCGAGGTTGGTGAATCTCCGCGATGCGGAGGACCCGCTCCCGGACCTAGGCTCGTTCCTGGAACCTCGGATCGAGTCCGCCTCGATGGAGACGAGCGAGATGTCCGCACGTTCCCCGCGCGCCCTGTGCGTCGCGCTCGACACGACGGTGACGAGGAGGTCACGATGAACTACGAGCTCGCCTACGCGGTCGGCTTTCACCCTTGGGAGGACGCCGCGGGCGATCCTCCGTTCGTGGACACGTTCTCGGAGCTCATGGAGCGGGAGGAACAGGGGCGCGAGCCGCCCCACGGGCCGGCCCTCGACATCGGCACGGGCAGCGGGGTCTGGGCTGTCGAGCTCGCGAGACGCGGATGGCAGGTCACCGGGGTGGACATCGTCGAGAAGGCGCTGCGGCGGGCGCGCGAGCGCGTCGAGAGCGAGGGCGTCGAGGTGCGACTCGTCAACGCAGACGTCACCGCGCTGCGAGACACGGGCGTCGGCGAGGGCTTCCGGCTGGTGCTCGACACGGGGACGTTCCACGGACTGGAGCCAGCCCGACAACGGGCCTTCGGCCAGGAGGTGACCGCGGTCGCCGCGCGCGACGCCACGGTGCTGCTCCTCGTCTGGCCGCGCCGCCGCCGACCGCTGATCCGCGGGGCGACCCGCAGCGACGTGCAGACGGCCTTCCCTGGCTGGAGCATCACCGACGTGGAACCCTCGCACTTCTCGCTGCCCAAGCCGATGGAGCTGCTGCTGCGGCCCGACGAACACTGGTACCGGCTCCGCCGCGAGTGAGCGCAGATGGATTCGAGCGGCAGCTGCTGCCCGGAGCGATGACGACGAACCCCGGGTCCACCGCGGGTCGTCGTGCTTCTCCCCAGGGCCGCGCGCCGTCCGGTTGGACACCCGGACCGCAGCGGGTCACCGTTGGTCTCCAGTCCCCCGGCGGGCGACGCGGGACGGCCTCTCGCCGGCCGCCGGCCCGGCGAGGGTCGATTCGGAGGGAGCAGCAAGGCGCGATGACGGAGCAATTGCAGAGCACGGGTGGGGTCGCACAGCTGGACGGAGCGCAGGACGGCGTCGAGGACCCCGTTCCCGAGCCCGACGGCCTCCTCAGCGCCGGACGCATCCCCGGCATCATCCGCGGCGCCGCGCGCCACGGTCTCCATCTCTTCGGCGAGGCTGCCTCGGTGGTCACGGGCGGCTCGACGCTCGAGCCCGCCAAGGGCGACAAGCGCTTCTCCGACCCGGCGTTCACCGACAACCCCGTCTACCGCCGGGTCATGCAGCTGTACCTCGCCTGGTGCGCCGAGGTCGGCCACGTCGTCGAGGAGGGCGAGCTCGGCTGGCGTGACCGGGAGCTCGTGCGCTTCATCGCCGCGATCCTCACCTCGTCGACGGCGCCGACGAACACGCTGCTCGGCAATCCGCGGGCGATGAAGCGCGCGTTCGACACCGCCGGCGCGAGCCTCGTCCTCGGGCTGCGCAACCAGGTCTCCGACATCGTGCGCAACGGCGGGATGCCGTCGCAGACCAAGCGCGGCGCTCTGCGGGTGGGGGAGGACCTCGCGGTCACCCCCGGCGCGGTCGTCTATCGCGACGCGGTGTGCGAGGTGCTGCAGTACGAGCCGACGACGAGCGAGGTCTACGAGCGGCCGCTGCTGATGATCCCCCCGCAGATCGGCAAGTACTACTTCATGGACCTCGCGCCGGGGCGCAGCTTCGTCGAGCACGCGGTCGGGCGCGGCATCCCGATGTTCGTCATCAGCTGGAAGAACCCCGGCGCCGACGAACGCGACTGGAACCTCGACGTCTATGCGTCGTCCGTCCTGCGGGTGATGGACGCGGTGCGCGAGATCACGGGCAGCCGGGACCTCAACGTCCTCGGTCTCTGCGCGGGCGGGATCCTCACGTCGATCGTCCTCGCCTACCTCGCCGACACCGGCGACGACCGCGTGAACAGCGCGAGCTTCGGCGTCACGCTCCTCGATTTCGACGAGCCGACCCCCGTCGGCATGTTCAACCTGCCGATCGTCGTCGGGCAGGCTCGCAAGCGCTCGAGCCGGGCCGGGCTCCTCGACGCGCGGTCCCTCGCGACGATCTTCAACTGGATGCGCCCGAACGACCTCGTCTGGAACTACTGGGTCAACAACTACCTGATGGGCGAGGATCCGCCCGTGTTCGACATCCTCGCGTGGAACGCCGACGGCACCGCGCTGCCGGCGGCGCTGCACCACCAGTTCCTCAAGCTGTTCAACCTCAACGTCCTCGCCGAGGGCAGGCTGCAGGTCCTCGGTCACCGCATCGACCTCGGCAAGGTGACGGTCGACGTCTACGCGACCGGGGCGACGACCGACCACCTCACGCCGTGGAAGGGCTGCTACCGCACGACGCAGCTCATGTCGGGCGACACGACGTTCGTGCTCTCCAACGCCGGCCACATCGCGAGTCTCATCAATCCGCCCGGCAACCCGAAGGCGCACTACTTCGCGGGCCCCGAGCCCGGGCCCGACCCCGACGCGTGGCGAGCCGAGGCCGTGGAGGTGCGCGGCACCTGGTGGGAGCACTGGGCCGAGTGGATCGGTGAGCGCTCCGGCGGGATGGTGCCCGCTCCCAAGGCCCTCGGCAACGACGTCCATCCCCCGCTCGACCCGGCGCCCGGGCTCTACGTCCGCGGACGGGCGCCGGCTCCGTGAGCGAGGAGGCCGCCGGGGCCTCCGCCGACACGTCGGAGGCCCTCGAGGAGGCGACGTTCCTCGACGTTCACGGGCTGAGCGTGCGCGTCGCGCACACGAACCTGGGCGAGGGACGCCCGCTCGTCCTCATCAACGGGATCGGGGCGCCGCTCGAGATGTGGGAGCCGTTCGTCGCCCACCTCGACGACCGCGAGCTCGTCCGTCTCGACCTCCCCGGGTGCGGCATGTCGAGCGCGCCGCGTCGCCCGCTGCGCATGCGCGAGATCGCCGCGGTCGTCACGGGGGTCATGGACCTGCTCGGGCTCCGGCAGCCCGACGTCCTCGGCTACTCCTTCGGCGGGACCGTCGCCCTCGAGCTCGCCCACCGCTTCCCCCGTCGCGTCGGCCGGCTCGCGCTCTGCAGCACCGTCCCCGGCACGCCGGGGATGCTCCCGCACCCGCTCATCATCGCGATGATGCTCAACCCGCTGCGGTACTACGACCGCCGGGCGGCCGAGATCATGGTGCCCCTCATCGCCGGCGGGCGCACGGCACGCGACAGGGCGCGGATGGAGTCCGACGTCGCGCGCCGCCAGACGCACCCCCCGAGCGCGCTCGGCTACGGCTACCAGCTCGCCGCGGTCTCGACCTTCAGCGCGTGGCCGTGGCTGCACCGGCTGCCGCATCGCACGCTCGTGCTCCACGGTCGCGGCGATCCCGTCGCACCCGTCATCAACGCCCGGCTCATGTCCGCGACGATGCGCGACGCCGTGCTGCACGTCGTCCCCGACGGCGGCCATCTCGTCCTCCTCGACGACCCCGGCCAGGCGGCGCCGCCGATTCTGCGATTCCTCGACGCGCACCCGTCGATGCTCGCGTCGCGGCCGCGCCGCCGCTGACGGGCGCGCGCGGCGCCGACGGCGACGGGCATCCGGCCGGCGCGTCAGAGAGCTGCGTCCCCGTGTCCGCGCGGTGGGCTCACCCCACGAGCGTCTGCAGCAGCGCGTCGGCGGTCGGCAGCGCGGAGCGGCCCGACCGCTGCACGGCCGCGAGCGTCCGGCGCGTCAGCTCGCCGTCGCGCACCGGGATGAGCGGGTCGGGGCCCCGCTCGGCCTGCACGACGGGGAGGACGGTCCACCCGACGCCGATCCGGACCATGGCGGCGAGCACCTCGGGCTGGTGCGACTCGGCGACGACATCGAACGACGCGCCGGCGCGGCGCAGCGCGTCGGCGACGATCGCCCGCGTGCTCGATCCCTGCGGGAACGTCACCCACGGCCCCCAGGTCCCCGCGCGGCCAGGCCGGACGCCGGGCGGGGCGTAGACCGCGAGCGGCTCGTCGATCAGCGGCGTGACCGTGAGGCCCGACGGATCCTCCGGCTGCACGCACACGACGAGGTCCAGCGCGCCCCGCTTGAGCTGCTCGAGGACGACGCCCGACGGCGCGACGGTGAGTCGCAGCTCGACGTCGGGCCGCTCGCGACGGAAGCGGTGCAGCGCGTCGGAGAAGTGGTCGACGGCCGCCACGTCGATCATCCCGACCCGCAGCGGCCCGACATGGCCGGAGCGCTGCTGGGCGACGAGCCGCGCGAGCTCGCCGGTCTCGGCGAGCACCCGCTCGGCGTAGCGGACGACGTCCGCGGCCTGCGCGGTGAGCTTGCGCGCGCGGCCGGCCGACTCGAAGAGCGGGAGGCCGACGCGGCGCTCGAGCTCGGCGAGGCCCTGCGAGAGCGCGGAGGGCGACACGCCGACCGTCTCGGCGGCGCGGGCGAACGTCGGCTCCCGCGCCGCCGCGACGAGGTACTCGAGCTGCTGGACCGTGAGGTTCGGAAGGGCCGGATCGTTCACGAGGCGCCGACCATACAACAGTCTTGCTTCATGGATGTAACCGTTGATTCGGAATGGCTTACGGTAGTTCCATGACCTCCGATCCTGTCCCCCCGACCGTCGCCCCCGCAGAGGGCAAGCTCGGGATCCTCTGCGTCGGCCTCGGCGCCGTCACGACCACCCTCATCGCCGGCGTCGAGCTCGCGAAGCGCGGCGAGGGCCAGCCGGTCGGCTCGCTCACCCAGATGGGGACGATCCGCCTCGGCAAGCGCACCGACGACAACGTGCCGCTCATCAAGGACTTCGTCCCCCTCGCCGACCTCGACGACATCGTCTTCGGCGCCTGGGACCCGTACAAGGCCGACGCCCTCGATGCCGCCGTCAACGCAGGCGTCCTCGACTACCACAAGCACCTCGAGCCGATCGCGGACGCGCTGCGCGCCGTCAAGCCGATGCCGGCGGCCTTCGACGTCAACTACGTCAAGCGCCTCGAGCCCGAGAACGTCATGGCCGATACGTCCAAGCGCGGCATGCTCGAGCAGCTCCGCAAGGACATCCAGGCGTTCAAGGCCGAGCACGGCTGCGCGCGCCTGGTGATGATCTGGTCGGGGTCGACCGAGGTCTACATCGAGCCCGGCCCGGCGCACCAGAGCATCGAGGCCTTCGAGGCCGCCATCGACGCCGAGGACCCGTCGATCTCGCCGTCGATGCTCTACGCCTACGCCGCGCTCCTCGAGAACGTCCCGTACGCGAACGGCGCGCCGAACCTCGCCGTCGACACGGGCGCCCTGCGCCAGTTCGCCGAGACCAACAACGTCGCGATCTCGGGCAAGGACTACAAGACCGGGCAGACCCTGCTCAAGACCGTCCTCGCCCCGATGCTCAAGGCGCGGATGCTCGGCCTCAACGGCTGGTACTCGACGAACATCCTCGGCAACCGCGACGGTGAGGTCCTCGACGATCCCGAGAACTTCAAGTCGAAGGAGGTCTCCAAGCTCGGCGTCCTCGAGGACGTCCTCGAGCCGGAGCGCTTCCCCGACCTCTACGGCGACGTCTACCACAAGGTCCGCATCAACTACTACCCGCCCCGCGGCGACGCCAAGGAGGGCTGGGACAACATCGACCTGTTCGGGTGGCTCGGCTACCCGATGCAGATGAAGGTCGACTTCCTCTGCCGCGACTCGATCCTCGCGGCGCCGCTCGCGCTCGACCTCTGCCTGTTCATGGACCTCGCCCAGCGCGCGGGCATGGGCGGCATCCAGGAGTGGCTGAGCTTCTACTACAAGTCGCCGCAGGTCGCCCCGGGTCTCTACCCCGAGCACGACCTGTTCATCCAGCTCACGAAGCTGAAGAACACCCTGCGGTGGATGATGGGCGAGGACGTCATCACGCACCTCGGCCAGGACTACGCCGAGGACGAGCTCGCCGGCATGGCGTAGGACCGGCCGTCGTCGTGCCCCGGCGGACCGCCGCCGGGGCACCATCGGCGGGATCGGTCCGCAGACGCTTCTCGACGTCCAGCTCATCTCTCGGTCGGCCGGACGTGGGAGGTCGCATGTCAGTGGACCGTGGCGACGGCCGAGCGGATGGACCCCGCCTGCGACGCGGCCGTCGACACGATCCGCTTCACCGGCTGACGCCTCAGCGTGAGCGCGACGCCTCGTTGAGCGCCGCCGCCTCGCGCACGAGCGCCTTGAACGCGGGCGCGTCGAGCTCGTCGTCCTCGCGGAGGTCGATCGCGCGCCGCACGTCGCCGTCGAGGCTCGCGTTGAACAGCCCGGCCGGGTCCTCGAGCGCGGCGCCCTTCGCGAACGTGAGCTTCACCTTGTCCTTGTAGGTCTCGCCGGTGCAGATGATCCCGTCGTGGGACCAGACCGGGACCCCGCGCATCCCGTTGGACGGCTTGCGCCACTTGACGTCCTCGATGACGTCCGGATCGGCCTCCTCGATGAGCCGGCGGACGGCGGCGAGCCGCTGCTCGCGCCAGTCGTCCGGGTCCCCGGTCTGCTCGCTCATGCGCCGACGATAACCGTCGCCGCGGCGCCTCTTGTGCCGGTCTCCATGACCTCGCGACGGCAGGCGTGCGCCGACCGGGGTGACGGGCGTAGCGTCGGCGGGGACCACACCTCACCCGAGGAGGAGACACCGTGACGCGCCCGATCGAGCCGTTCACCCTCGACGACGCCCCCGAGGACGTCAAGGCGATGATGGAGCCGTGGAAGGACGGGCTCCACGTCATCGATGGGCAGAAGGACAGCCAGTTCCCCGGCCTGCTCGCCCACCGCCCCGAGCTCATGCAGACCGTCCTCACCCACTACGCGACCTTCCTCACGAGCGGGAC
This sequence comes from Paraconexibacter sp., assembly GCF_059438195.1. NCBI lineage: Bacteria > Bacillati > Actinomycetota > Thermoleophilia > Solirubrobacterales > Paraconexibacteraceae > Paraconexibacter > Paraconexibacter sp. The sequence goes on along the minus strand of NZ_JBLKKY010000025.1, from coordinate 44,416 downwards.
CCTCCCGACCCGGCTCAAGGAGCTCGTCCGGCTCGCGACCGCCGACGCGATCCGCTGCAGCTCCTACTGCGTGAACATCCGCCTCGCGACCGGGCTCGAAGCCGGCGTCACCGAGGAGGACATCGCTGCGGCCCGCTCCCTCGACGCGAGCAAGCTGCCGGCGGACGAGATCGCCGCTCTGCGGTACGCCGGCGACTTCGTGCGCAATCCGCGTGCGCTCGAGGACAACTACGCCGAGCTCAAGGAGCACTTCAGCGACGAGCAGATCGTCGAGCTCGGCATCGTGTGCGCGACGTTCATGGGCTTCGGCAACATGGTCGTCGCCTTCGGCCTCGAGGCGGGCGTCGGCCACCCGCTCGAGCGCGTGCCGGAGATCGTCTCGTAGCGAGCGCCCCCGCGACGGGCGGAGGCGGCGTCGGCCGCCCGTCGTTGGGGAGGGCTCCAAGCGGCCGGTGCCCGTGTGGGCGGTCGCCCCTTCCCGGAGTGGTTGGTTCATCGTGACCGGGAGCGTTCGGACTCCCGACGCGAAAGGAGACACATGAGCGGCATCGCGATCCTCGGAGCGTCCGGCGGCCTCGGTTCTGCCATCGCGAAGCGACTGGCGCGTCGAACGCCGGTGACGGTCGGCTACTGCGGCAGCAAGGAGAAGGCCGAGGAGGTGTGCAAGGCCATCACGGACGAGGGCGGCCAGGCGCGCCCGGCCCACGTCGACATGACCGACCCGGCGTCCGTGCGGGACTTCGTCGCGGAGGCCCGTGACCAGTGGGACGGCCTCGACCACATCGTCCAGGCGACCGGCCCGCAGATCCCGCTCTGCGCGCTCGAGGACGTCACGGCGGAGGACTTCAAGCGGATCTTCGACACCGACGTGCACGGCGGCTTCAACGTGCTCAAGGAAGGCATCCCGGTGCTCAAGGCGGCCGGCGGCGGGAGCATCGTGCTCTTCCTCACCACGGCGATCCTGCGCACGCTGGAGAACGACGGCATGTCCGGGGTGCCGAAGACGGCCTTGTCGGGCCTCCTGCGGCAGGCTGCCCGGGAGGCGGGGCCGGACAACGTGCGCATCAACGGAATCGCGCCGGGCGTCATCGACGCCGGGATCGTCCTCACCTCGTTCGAGGTCGACGACGTCGCGAAGTCGGTGATCGAGAGCTGCATGGCGCAGACGCCGCTGGGCCGCATGGGCAAGCCGGAGGAGATCGCCGCGACCGTCGACTTCCTCACGTCGGACCGCGCGACCTACATCAGCGGCCAGATCCTCGCGGTCGACGGCGGCTACAGCGCGTAGGGCCTGGACACCTCGACGACGCCGGCCGATCGTCCCGCCGGCTCTGGATCCGGCACGGTGGCTCCTTCGGGAGCGCCGTGCCGGCCGTCGCCGAGTGCTCTGCGATGCACGCGGCGACGGCCTCCTCGCCGTTCTCAGCCCACGGTCTCCTCCGCCCGGCGCCGTCCGGTCGCGCGGTCCTCGGTCGCGAGTCGGGCCGCGAGGACGGTGGCCGCCCACGTGCGATGCGGGCTCGTCACGATGTGCGTCCAGGGAGCCGGCGGGAGCGTGTCCGCCGCGCGCACGAGCGAGCGGCAGAACCGCGCGGCGAGCCCCGAGGCCTCGCGCGTGCGCAGCATCTCGACGCAGCGCTGCCAGTTCTCTGGTCCGGCGTCATCCGGCAGGTCCAGCATCGCGGTGCGTCCCGGCGCGACGGCGCGGATGTCGGCCGGGTCACTGATCAGCACGTACTCCGGCGGCGCCGCAGCGCGGACGTCGATCGCGCTGCGCTCGGTGCACCACCCGAGCAGACGGGCGACGTAGGAGTCCGGCTGGGCGCGGACGACCTCGCCGGCGCCGGCCCAGACCCTGCCGGTGGCACCATCGATCGTCACCTCCTCTCCGAGGAGAGAGGTGAGGGCGTCGCCCGACGGACGATCCGCCGACACGTGCACGACCGGGCAGTCGAAGCAAGAGCGCGCGCGGGCGGGGGGCGCGGCGCCCTCGCGCCCCGTGAGGATCACGCCGTGGACCGGGGTTCCCGGTCGCCGCGGCACCGACGTGAGGAGGATCGTGTCGCGTGCGCCCGGGGTGGCCACCTGGGTGAGACGCCCGGTGCTGACGCCAGCTGCGAGGCCGGTGCCCTGCGCGACGAGCCTGAGGCCGGCCTCGGTGACGAGCAGCGGGGCTTCGGCCTCGTCGAGCGCGCGGAGCGGGACCCGGTGCAGCGCGTCCTCCGGTGTGAGGAGCCCGTTGTCCACCAGGTCGACGAGGACGCGCAGACCCGCTCCGCCGCGTGGACTGCCGAGCCACGCCGCGGTGACGCAGAGGCCGTTCTCGCCTCCGACGAACTCGAGCATGCACATGTCCCGGTGCTCGGCCTCGATGAGCGAGAGCGCGTTCTCGAGAAGCGCATGATGGTCGGGCCACGTGCTGCGAAGAAGGGCGATCGGCTCGACGCGACGGCCGTCGCGCAGGAGCACGTGACCGTACACGCCAGGGCTGCCCGTGAGCGGGTCGCGCGACCACACTCGGCCCTCGAACGCGCTCGCGATGTCGTCCGGCACCGCGCCGTGGACGAGCACGGGCCCGTCCGCGAAGGCCGCGAGCGCGGCGGCGAGGTCGTCGAGCGTCTCGACGTCCTCGACGCGCCGCCGCGCCGGCAGCGGCGCTCGCGCATCGGCGTCCTGCACGGTGAGGGTGAGGTCGCTCGTCCCGTCATCGACGTGCTTGCCGGTCCGCCGTTGCGCCTGGTCGGCGATCGCTCGAGCCCATTCCCGAGGGGACCGGTCCTCTCGCTCGCTGATGATCACGGCGTCGGCGACGCGCAGGCCGACGCGCCTGGCGGTGTCCAGGACCGGAAGCGGCGAATCGCTACGAGCCACTGTCGCGGACGGTGCGCTCGCGCGACACCTTGGCGACGCGACGGCGTGAGGGACGGGGAGGACGAGGCACTCCGGGAAGGCTCGTCGCAGCGGCGGTTCGTGGGACCTGCTGGACCATGCCGCCATCGTGCCGAGGCGCGGAGTCGACGCTCCGGCAGCCGCGCTGCAGGGCTTGGAGATCGAGACAACGGTCTCGACGCCAACGAGGAGCGGGGCCAGGGACCGCGTGCGGCTACGCGCTCCGCCCGATGACGGGAGCGCGCGCTGCCGGAGGAGCTCCTCGGGGGTGCGTTGTAGAGATCTCCAGCGCAGCTTCGACGGCGGCGCGCGCTGGGCGCGAGGGCTCTAGAGCCTTCCACTTCGACGCGGGTTGCACTTAGGGTAGGACCGTCCGGCTTCGCGCGCCGCCGCGCCACTCGGGACGTGGGGCGTCGCGCGCACGCGTCGCCGCACCGAGAGGAGGAGGGTCATTGCTGTCGACAACCCTGGATGCCGGGAGCATCACAGGACCGGTGGAGGCTCAGGGGTACGAGCAGGCCTTCCGGGCGCTCGGCGACGTCACCCACGCGCTGACGTCCGCCGACCTGGATCTCGACGACCTGCTGCACCTCATCGCTGCTCACACGTGCCGGCTGTCCGGCGTCCGGCGGTGCAGCCTCTACCTCAAGGACGAGAAGACCGACCTGTTCCACGGCCGTGTCGGTCACGCGGACCGCGACATCGACGCGGGGGTCCAGCGTCTCGTCGCCGGCGTGCCTGCGGACCGCTTCACCCAGGAGATCCTCGAGACGAAGAAGCCGGTCCTCCTGCGCAACGCGGCGGAGGACCCGCGCGCCATCCGCTCGACGATGCTCGCGTGGAACGTGCGATCGATGCTCGGCGTGCCGATGGTGCTCCGCGAAGAGGTCGTCGGCATCATCTTCCTCGACGACATCGAGCGACCGCACGAGTTCACCGCCAAGGAGCAGGAGGTCACCGCGGCGTTCGCGAACCTCGCGGCGGCGGCGATCGCCCAGGCGCAGCTCACGACGAAGCTGCGGGCGAGCAACGAGACGGCCGCGCGGCAGAACCTCGCGTTGCGGCGCGCGGCGACGCTCGAGGACCGGCTGACCAAGCTCGTGCTCGAGGGAGCGGATCTCCAGCAGATCGCCCGTGCGGTGGCGGAGCTCGCGAACCGCCCGTGCGCGGTCTACGACGCCGACAAGGTGCGGCGCGCGAGCGCCGTGCCACCTGGCGCGGTCGAGGAGACCTTCGACACCGTCCTCGACGGCCGGCACCGCGACGACTCCCAGGTGGCCGAGGCCCTCGCCGCCCTGGGGGAGAAGCGCGCTGCGGTCCTCGGTCCCTTCACGGTGCCGCAACTGCGCCGGCGGTACCTCGTGGCGCCCGTGATGGCGCGCGACGACGTGTGGGGTTACGTGGTGCTCGTCGAGCAGGGACAGCGGTTCGGGGCCATGGAAGCGCTGCTCGCACCGCGCGCTGCCACGATCGTCGCGCTGGAGATGAGCGCGGAGAATCGCGCAGCGGACGCCGACTGGGACGCCGGCGAGTCGCTGATGAGCGAGCTCGTCCGCGGCAACCGCGACACCGCGTCGCTCGAGCGCCGGGCGGAGTGGTTGGGCATCGACCTCAACGCTCCGCACGTCGTCGCGCTCCTGGCCGTCAGGCAGGGCCACACGGCGGTCCTGCCGTCGGCGCGGGACATCGTCGCGAGGGCGCGCGAGCTCGACGACGGCGACCGCGTGCTTCTCGCGACGGGAGTGACCGAGGGCGTGGCCCTGCTCCTACGCGTCGACCCGGTGGCGGACCGCAGGCGACAGCTCCAGGCGACCAAGGCCGTGCTCGGGCAGCTGCTGACGGAGCTCGCGCTCGAAGACCAGCTCGTCGCTGCCGTCTCGGCGCGGTGCGTGGGAGCCGAGGACTACGTCCGAGGTTACGGCGAGGTCGTCGACCTCTCGCGCACGCTGTTCGAGTTCCGTCCCGCAGGCGACGGACGCGTGGTCAGCGCGCAAGAGCTGGGGGCCGGCCGGCTCCTCCTCGCCGGGGTCGATCGCGAGACGGCCGGCAGGTATCTGCGAGAGGTGCTCGGCCCGCTTCTCGACGGCGCCGACGCTCGCACTGCGGATCTCCTGCGCACACTGCGGATCTTCCTCGACGAGTCGCGGAACATCCGGCGCTGCGCCGAGCGCCTCGCCGTCCACGAGAACACGATCCGCTACCGGCTGTCGCGCGTGGAAGGTCTGCTCGGGCTCGACGTCGCGACCGATGCGGGCGACCAGCTCACCGTGCAGGCGGCCTTGATGGTGCTCGACCTCCGCGACGGGTCGGGCGAGGGTGCCGCGCTGCCATGAGAGTCGTCGCGGGGCCCGTCGGCTTTTTGGAGATTCGTCCAGTGGTCCGGCGCGTCGACCGTTGCGACGTGCGTTGAGATGTCGTCAGGGTCGTCGAGCGATGCGAGGGGCCACCGCCGACACACGCCTCCATGCCCACGACACGGTGCGCGGCAGGTCGCCCGCCCATCGGCCGGAGGGCGCGGACGTCGCGGCGGACGTCGCGGCGTCGCTGCGCGATGCGCTGCGCGACGCCCTCGACGGACCAGAACGCGCGCTTCGCCGGCTGGCCAAGGCGGGGACGGGAGTGAGCTTCTACCTCGCGGGCGACGACCGGCCGGTCGCCACGCTGCTGTGCGACCGGTATCCGCCGCAGCTGGAGCGCGTCCCGCAGCCGGCGGAGGTCGATGTCACGCTCACCGCGCAGCAGATGCGAGACCTCGCGGCCGGGAGGCTGCGGCTTCCGGCGCTCGTCATGAGCGGGGACGTCGAGTGCGGCGGGCCCGTGCGCCGCTTCCTCCGCGTCGCGCCCATCCTGCGGGCGCTGCTGGAGGACACGTCCGCGAAGCCCGACCCGCTGCCCACGCCGTGACCCCGGCGACGCTCGCCAACGACGCGGCGGCCGGCGTCTCGGAGTCGGACATCGCCGCCATCGAGGCGAAGGGCCTGCACAAGGCGTTCGGCAGGCATCACGTGCTCGCCGGCCTCGACCTGCAGATCCCCGAAGGCGCCCTGTCGGTCGTGATGGGGCCGTCCGGCACCGGCAAGAGCGTGCTGCTCAAGCACATCATCGGCCTGATGCGACCGGACAAGGGCGAGGTTCTCGTCCGAGGCCGGCGGCTCTCCTCCATGAGTCGCTCGGAGGTCTTGGCGCTCCGTCGCGGCATCGGCGTGATGTTCCAGGACGGCGCGCTCTTCACGTCGATGACCGTCTTCGACAACGTCGCCTTCCCCCTGCGACAGCACACGGACCTCGAGGAGCACGAGGTGCGGGAGGTCGTCGCGGAGCACCTCGCCGCCGTCGGCCTCTCGAGCGCGGCGGACCGCTATCCGAGCGAGCTGTCGGGCGGGATGAAGAAGCGCGCCGGCCTCGCCCGAGCGCTCGTCCTCGACCCCGGCATCGTGCTGTGCGACGAGCCGGACTCCGGGCTCGACCCGGTGCGCACGGCGATCCTCGGCGAGCTGCTGCGCGACCGGCACGCCGAGCTCGGCGGGACGATGGTCGTCGTGACGCACAACATCGCGCTCGCCAAGATCGTCAGCGACCACGCGGCGATCGTCTGGCGCGGCCGCATCGTCGAGTCCGGTCCCAGCGAGCGGCTCTGGGGCTCGTCCAACACCTTCGTCCATCAGTTCCTGCACGGCGACACCGCCGGGCCGCTGGACATGGACCAGTGACCGTCGAGCCGTCCTCGCGGCGATGACCTGGCTGCCCGAGGACCTGAGGGACCTCGACGCGCTCCAGCGCCGGATGCGCGGCGCGACCACCGTCGGCGAGCTCCTCGCGCGGATCTGCAACGAGGCCCGCGTGCTCGGCCCGTTCGATCGGGCGGTCGCGCTGGGGCTCGAGGACGGACGCCTGACCGCATCGGCCTCCGCCGTCCTCGCGGACTCCGACAGCGATGCCCTGCGCCGCCGGCTCCTCCGCGAGCCGGTCGGTCTGCCGCCTCGCAGCGCCGAGGCCTCGCTGCTGCGCCACGGCGGCACGTGGAGCCGCACGACCCACACCTCCACGAGCGTCCTGCGGGAGCGGTTCGACCTCGCCGAGCTCGCCCTCGTGGCGCTCTCGCCGCAGTCGCGACCCCTGGCGATCCTCGTCGCCGACCGCTCGCATTGGCCGGTCGACGGCGACGCGCTCGACGCGCTGCGGCTTCTCGGCCACATCTCCGGGCTCGCGCTCGAGCTGTTCGTCGTCCAGGCGCGCATGAAGGAGATCGCGACCGAGCTGCGCTACTTCACCGCGGGTACCCAGGCGCTCGTCCAGGAGGCTCTGCGTTCCCCGGTCGGGCTGCAGCAGGATCACGGTGCCGGCCCGGTGTTCCCGCCGCTCGTCGCCACCGCGGAGGCCCACTCCAGACCGGGCCACCTCAGTGAGCGCGAGGAGGCGGTGGTGCGGCTGCTCGTGGCCGGCCGGTCGAACCGGCAGATCGCCGAGGAGCTCAACGTCTCACCGGAGACGGTCAAGGGCTACGTCGCGCGGACGCTTCGCAAGCTGGGAGCTGCGAACCGCGTCGAGGCGGTCGCTCGCTACCTGGCCATCACGGGCTGAAGCGAAACTCACCCGGCCGGGGGTCAACCCGCAACCGGGTGGGGCTATTGGGCGGTTGGGGCAGGCGCGAGAGTCGGCGACGTGGCAGGGACGACGAGCACGCGGCGGCTCGGCCTCGAGGATCGCATGGCGACCACGAGGTGGTACGAGTCGTTCGAAGCCGCAGGCGACATGGGACGGCTGCTCCTGCGGACGCTGCGCGTCGCCTTGACCCCGCCGTTCACCTGGCGCAAGGACGCGGTCGAGCAGTTCTCGACGTACTCGCGACGCGAGATGATCCCGCTGGCGCTGTCGATGGCCGGCTACCTCATCGGCTACGGCGTCTTCTTCTTCGGCGGCGTGACGGCCGCCCTCGGCGTCGGTGAGCGCCTCGGCGGGGCGCTGTACATCGCCGTCGTGCGCGAGATCGGCGTGTGGGTCTCGACCATGATCTTCGCCGGGGTCGCCGGCAGCGCTGTCGCGGCGGATCTCGGCTCGCGGAAGATCCGCGAGGAGCTCGACGCGCTCTCGGTGCTCGGCGTCGACCAGATCCGCACGCTCGTGGTCCCGCGCGTCGTCGCGATGACCCTCCTCGCGCCCCTCCTGGGGATCATCGGGATCTTCCTGGGGACGCTGGCCCCGCTCCTCGTCGCGCCTGGCCTGCTCGGCCATCCGCCCGAGGTCTACATCTACAGCATCGTCCACAACATCTACGTGACCGATCTCCTCTCGTTCACGTTGAAGCTCACCGTCGTCGGGCTCTTCGTCGGCATCGTGAGCTGTCAGAAGGGACTCTCCTGCAAGGGCGGCGCCGAGGGCGTCGGCCGGGCGGTGACGCAGACGGTCGTCATCAGCTTCTTCGGCATCTGGCTGATCAACAGCCTCTGGAATCTCGGCTACCTCACGCTGTTCCCCGAGACCGGCGTCCTCAAGGGCTGACGTGGCGAGCGTCCCGACACCAGGCCCCGGCGTCCCCGCCACCGAGGTCGATCGACCGCCGGCTCCCTCGGGCGCTCGTCGGCTCCTCGGCGAGGTCGGCGACCTCGCGGCCTTCGCCGGCCAGTCGCTCACCTCCCTCGGCGGGACGTTCCGCTACACGTCGGAGATCCTGCGGCAGACCGCGATCCTCGTCCGCGGGACGACGCTGTTCCTCGCGGTCATGCAGGTCTTCTTCGGCTTCACGATCGTCAACTACGCCTTCTTCTTCTTCCGGACGATCGGCGCCTCGGACTACGTCGGCGTGACGACGGGCCTCGCCGGCGTCCGGCTCGGCTGCATCGCGATGTTCGCGTACGTCTTCGCGTCGAAGGTCTGCTGCGCGGTCGTGGCCGAGATCGGTGCCGCGAAGATCAGCGAGGAGATCGACGCCTACGAGACGGAGGGCGTCGACCCGTACAAGTACATCATCGGGACGCGGGTGGCGGCCGCGCTCCTCTACATCCCCATCGCGGCGATGGTGAGCCTCGCCGCGCTGTCGTTCGGCGGCTACCTCAACTCGGTCGTCGTGCTCAACGGACTCACCGCCGAGCAGTTCTACTCCGTCCACTGGGCGGTGATGAGCCTCTCGGACGTCTTCTACATGTGCATCACGATCGGCACGACAGGTGTCGCGCTGATCCTCGTCGCCTGCTTCTACGGGTTCCGGACCTCAGGAGGGCCCGAGGCGGTCGGCCAGGCGGTCGCGCGGTCGCTGATCGTGAACATCACGCTCGCGCACCTCATCCCCGCGTTCTGGACGATGACGTTCTACAGCCCGCAGAACCCGGCGCTGAACATCGGGGGCGGTTGATGCCCGCGGAGACGACGACACGCCGCGGGCGCGGAGCCCTCGCGGCGCTGCTGATCGCCTCCGCGCTCGTCGTCGCCCTGGTGGCGACGAGCGGTGACGACCGCCACCGCCTGGAGGTCGAGGTCCCGGATGCGACGAACGTCATCGCCGGGCAGGAGATCCGCCAGGGCGGCGTCGTCGTCGGCGAGGTGGGGAGCATCGACTCGGCCGACGCCGGGCGCGCCGCCCGCGTCGAGTTGCGGCTCGAGGACGACGGGTGGCCGCTCACCGATCGCTCGCTGCTGCGCCTGCGGTGGGGCGGGACGATCACCTACGCGAACCGCTACCTCTCGCTCGAGCGTCCGGCCGGTGGCCGGCCCCTGCCCGACGGCGGGACGCTGCCGGCCGACCGCTTCAAGGTGCCGGTCGAGTTCGACCAGCTGCTCACGACGTTCGACGCGACGCTGCGCGAGGACCTCAGCCGCATGTTCGACCGCGCCGGGGCCGCCTTCGCCCTCTCCGAGGAGCCGCTGCAGGAGGCGCTGCGCGAGGACCGCGCTCCCGCAGCGGTCACCGAGGCGGGAGCCGTCTTCACCGAGCTGAACGCGAGCAGCCGCGTCCTGCGGTCGCTCGCGCGCTCGGGCGACCGGGTCACCCGGGCGGTCCGGGAGGCCAACCCGAGCGTGGGAGATCTCGTCTCGCACGCCTCGACGACCTTCGGGGCCCTCGCCGCCGAGGCCGACGGCGTGCGGGCGACGCTGGAGGAGGTGCCGGGGACGCTCTCGACGGCGCAGACGACGCTGGCCCGGGCAGAGACGACGCTCGGCAAGACGGGTGAGCTCACCCGCGAGCTGCGGCCGGGCGTCAGCGAGCTGCGGGAGCTCACCGGCCCGCTCGCCCGCGTGCTGAGGACCGTCGACCGGGTCGCCCCGGAGGCGACGACGACGCTGGCGACGCTGCGCGAGGCTTCGCCGGACATCGACGAGCTCGTCTCCCGGGCGACGGCCGCGATGCCCCGGCTGGCGAAGATCGGCGCCGAGGGCGAGGAAGCGGCGAGGTGCATCCGCCCGTACTCACCGGAGATCGCCGGGTTCTTCGCGACGTGGAACTCGTTCACGGCGAACACGGACAAGCGCAACAAGTACGTCCGCCTCCAGCTGCAGGCGCATCCCTTCCCGAACGCGACGCCGCTCACCTCGGAGCAGGTCGTCGAGGCCCTTCCCTCGCTCGAATACGCCTTCCCGCGTGTCCCCGGGTGGGACGGCGGCCAGCCGTGGCTCCACGAGGAGTGCGGCGCCGGCGAGGACGCCCTCGACCCGACCAAGGACCCGCTGGCCCGCACGTTCGACCCGCTCGCGAAGTCGCTGCTCGAGGACAACCAGCCCCCGCAGATGTCGACCGCCGAGCCGGAGCAGAAGCCGTGAGCGCGGCACGTCTCCCCGGCGCACTCGCGGCGCTCGTGGTCGTCGCGATCCTCGTCGGCGTGGCGGCGAGCGGCGGCGAGGAGCCGTATCGCCTGCAGCTCACGCTCGACAACGCCAACGGCCTGCGAAAGGGCTCCGGCGTGCGCATCGCGGGCGTCGAGGCCGGCCGCGTGGCCGAGCTCGAGATCGGCGAGGACGACAAGGTCGTCGCCGACCTCGAGATCCACCCCGACGAGGCGCCCGTCGGCCGCGACGCCGCGGTCTCCATCAGCTCGATCAACCTCCTCGGGCAGAAGTTCGTCGAGCTCGAGAAGGGGACCGTCTCCGACCCCGCCCCGTCGGGCAGCGTCATCGCGCCGCAGCGGATCGGCCGCTCGACCGATCTCGACCAGCTCCTCGGCATCCTCGACGGCGACACGCGGGCGCGGCTCGCCGTGCTCATCAACGAAGCGGGGGCGGCGTTCGCCGGGCGACGCCAGGACTTCACGCACCTCCTGGGGGAGCTTCCGCAGACGTTCACCGAGCTGCGGGAGCTCGTCCGTCGCGTCGCGGCCGACAACGACGCCCTCGGAGATCTCGTCGAGAGCAGCGATCGCTTCGTCACCCGGATGGCCGTCGAGCGACGGGAGCTCGGCGCGATGCTGGACGAGGTCGGTGACATGTCGGCCGCTCTCGGCACCCGCCGGCCGCAGCTGCGCGAGGCGCTGCGCCGCGCCCCCGGCGCGATGCAGCAGCTGCAGCGGTTCCTCGCCGACCTGCGGGCAACGACGAAGCCCTTGTCGCCGGCCGCGAAGGAGCTCGCGTCGGTGGCCCCGACGCTGCAGTCGACGCTCAGCGAGGTGCGTCCCTTCCAGCGCGCCGCCGAGCCGCTGTTCTCGAAGGCCGAGGACGTCGCTCCCTCGCTGACCAGGCTCAGCAAGGAGGCGACCCCCGTGCTGCGGCAGGCCGTGCCGACCGCGCAGGCGCTGCAGGACTTCAGCGACTCGTGGGAGCCGGCCGCCAAGACGGTCGACGGCAGCATCGACAACACGATCGCGATCCTCGAGAACTGGGCGCGGGTCATGACCTACCGCGACGGGCTCTCGCACGTGTTCCGCGCCGAGGCCGTGGTGACGCCGGAGGCCCTGAACGCGATGGTCGACCGGCTGACCCGTCGTCAGTCCCCGACGAAGCGCAAGCGCCCCTCGGCCGGACGCGCCCCGGCTCCGAAGGCCGTCGCGCCGCCGGCGAAGACGGACGACCGCCCCGCCCCCGCGAAGAAGCTCGAGGACCTGCCCGAGACGCTCGAGCAGCTCGGCAAGGAGATCGAGAAGCTCCCGGGCAAGGTCGAGCGGCTGCCCGAGCAGCTGCGTGAGCAGCTCCCCGACGCCGTCGACGACCTGCCGCTCGACGTCGGCAAGACGCTCGGCGGCCTCGGCAAGCGGCGGCCCCAGGGCTCCGAGACGGACGCCGACGTCAACCCGCTCCTCGACTTCCTGCTCGGCCGATGACGACCAAGCCGCGACAGTCCTTCGCCCTCGCACGCCGGCGTGCCCAGCGCCGGCCGGCCTACCGCCTCGCCCGAGGCGTGTTCGTCACCGTGCTCCTCGGACTCGCCGGTCTCTTCGCGATCAAGGCCTACGACGGCGTCCCGACGAAGGACTACGGCTCGCTCTACGTGGAGGTGCCGGACGTCGGCAACCTCCGCGAGCACGATCAGGTGCGGATCTCGGGCGCGCGCGTCGGGCAGGTCATGGAGACCGAGATCACCGAGGACGGGCGTGCCCGTGTCGAGCTCCAGATCGAGCCAGCGACCGGCGACCTGCCCAGCGACACCGGCGTGAGCGTGCGGGCAGCAGGTCTGCTCGGTGCCCGCTACATCGAGCTGCTGCCCGGGCGCAGCGCCGACGTGCTCGCGGAGGGGGCCACGATCCGGGGTGCCGCCGACGCCAAGACCTACGGCGTCCCCGAGGCGCTCAACGTCTTCGACGAGGAGACGCGCGGCGCGCTCGGGGACATGGTCCGAGACACGGGCACGGCCCTGCTCGGCAACGGCGAGCCGCTCAACGAGGGGATCGAGGACGTCTCGGCGGCCCAGGAGCCGTGGCACCGCCTCCTCGGCACGATCCTCGACGAAGGCCGTGTCGAGCGGCTCGTCCCGTCCATGGCCTCGATGATGCGGCCGCTCGACGAATCGCGCGACGACGTCGCGGCGATGCTCGAGCCGGTGCGGCGCGCGATGCGGCCCTTCTCGCAGGAGGAGCCCGCGGTCGAGCGGGCGCTCGAGGAGGCCCCGAGTGCGCTGAGCACGATGGCGAGCGGGCTCGCCGGCGGCCGGAAGCTGCTGGCCTCGGTGCGCGACGTCTCGCGCGCCGCCGACCTCGTCCTGCCCGAGGCGCCGGGCGGGCTGCGTGCGGCCACGGCTCTCCTGCAGGAGAGCCCGCAGCCGCTCGACGCCGCGAAGGAGCTCCTGGACCGCACCGAGCAGGCGGTTCCGGACGTCCTCGAGATCACGAGCGCGACGAAGCCGCTGCTCGACCCGATGGCCCAGGCGCTCAGGAGCCTCGTCCCGATCAACCAGAAGGTCGGCGAGTACCGCTGCGACCTCGAGATCTTCGCGGCCAACTACCGCAGCTTCACCGGGTTCGCCGTCCCGGGGCCGACGGGCAACGTCGGGCAGATCCGCCTGACCCCGATCGTCACGCCGATCGAGAACCTCGGGTTCGACGCCGAGGAGTCCGGCCTCGCGCCGCGCGACCCCTACCCGGAGCCCTGCGAGTACTTCGGGAAGGACAGCACCCAGGGCGGTCGGTTCGGCCTGCGACTGCCGACCGGGGGAGGTGGCTGAGATGCCGCGCGCGCACTCGAGCTCCGTGCTCGGCGACCCCCGGGCGAGGCTCGGGCTCATCATCGTCGTCGTCTTCGCCCTGCTGCTCGTCGCGGCGTTCACGCAGGTGGTGCGCAAGCTCACCGGTCCGGAGACCCAGACGGTCCGGGCCGCGTTCACCAACAGCCAGCAGGTGCGGACCGGTGATCCCGTGCGCGTCGACGGCGTCAACGTCGGCAAGGTCTCGAAGGTCGAGCGGCACGATGACTCGACGGGGTCGCTCGTCACCATGGAGGTGGAGGACGAGGGCTTTCCGCTCTACGCCGACGCGAGCGCGGACCTCGCGATGCGCAGCCTCCTCGGCGGCATCTTCGTCATCAACCTCGACCGCGGGACGCCGAGCCGCGGGCCGCTCGGGTCGCGCACGATCCCGCCGGAGCGCACCGACGGTCAGCAGGAGCTCGAGGACATCGCGAGCATGATGGTGGGCGGCGCCGCCGAAGAGGGGCTGCGCACGATGCCGTCGGAGCTCGCCGAGGCGTTCTCCGACGACGACCTTCCCGCCGCGACTTTGCGCGAGCTGCGGCGTGTGTCGCCGGACGTCGCCCGCGGCCTGAAGGCCGCGCGTGGGCGGATCCCCGGTCGCGACCTCCGCACGCTGTTCGAGAACACGGACCGCACGGTGCGCGCACTCGACACGCCGGGCGACGACGTCCGCGCTCTCGTGAGCGGCGTCGCCGCGACGCTCGGCGCCTTCGCTGATCGCCGCGGTGAGCTGCGCACCACGCTGAGGACCGCGCCGGCCTCTCTGCGCACGACGGTCTCGACCCTGCGGCGGCTCGACGGGACGCTGGACCGCGTGGACCCGCTCGTCGACGAGCTCCGGGACGGCGCCGAGGATTGGGCGCCCACCTTCGCCGAGCTGCGGCCGACGGTCGCCGCCGCATCGGCGCTGCTCCGCGACGCCGAGCCGCCGCTGCGGTCCCTGCGGCCGACCTCGGCGTCGCTGAGCGGGCTGAGCCGCGTCGGCGGCCCGCTGCTGCGCGACATCGATCCGGCGCTGCGACGCCTGGCGGATCGCGTGCTGCCCTACATGAACGAGATGGACGAGCCGACGCAGCACACACCGGCGCAGATGGTCGGCCCCACCTTCTCCGTGCTCGGCAGCGGCGCGTCGGCTGCCCACGACCGCAACGGTCACATGTTCCGATTCCCGGCGACCGCGGGCGAGGCCTTCTTCTTCCCGAACAGCCTTCCGTGCCGCACGCAGCTCACGGACCCGGACAAGGCCGCTCTCCTCGCCTGCGACACCTTGCAGCAGGCGATGAAGACGTTCTCGTCCTACGACCCGCTGGCCGGGACGCCCGGGACGGACTCGTCCACGAGGAGCAAGCCGTGATCGAGGTCAACGACCGCCTCACCGAGCGCATCAACCGCGCCCGGCTGAAGCTCGAGGTCAAGCGCGCGTCGCGTTTCGCGGTCGTGACGCTCATCGGCGCCCTCATCGGGGCGGGCTGCGCCTACTGGGCGGTGAAGAACATCAGCCGCACGACACTGAGCGACTCGAGGACCGTGAGCTTCGCCGTGGCCGACGCGACGTCCGTCGTCGAGGGGCGCCACGAGGTCCGCTTCAAGGGCGTGCCCGCCGGCGACATCACGAAGGTCGAGATGGTCGACCAGCAGCCGGTCATCACGGTGAAGATCCAGAAGAAGTTCGGCCGGGTCTTCCGCGACGCCGAGGTCGCCGTCCGGCCCACGACGCCGCTCGAGGACATGTACCTCGACATCCTCGACCGCGGAACGCCGCGGGCGGGAGAGGCGAGCGAGGACGCGCCCGTGCCCGCCGACCGCGTCACGACCAACGTGGACATCGCCGACGTCCTCAACGCCTTCCAACCCGGTGTGCGCGGCCGCTTCCGCTCCCTGCTCGCGAACCTCGGCCGCGGGCTCGACGATCGCGGAGCGTCGCTGCGGGCCGTCTTCGCGGAGCTCGTGCCGACGCTGCGCGAGGCCGGGCGCCTCACACGCGAGCTCGCCGATCGCGAAGGCGCGGTCCGCCGCCTCGTGCACAACACCGGAGTCCTCACCGCCGAGCTCGGCCGGCGTGAACGCCAGCTGCGCGCACTCGTCCGAGAGGGCAGCGCGACGTTCTCGACGGTGCAGGCCGGCGCCGACGACCTCGAGGCGACCATCGCCGCCCTGCCGGGGACCCTCCGCGAGCTGGACGGCAGCATGCGCGCCGTCACTGGGGTCGTGGACGACGTCGACCTCGCGGTCGCGCGCCTGACGCCCGTGGCCCGCGAGCTGCCCGGATCGCTGGAGGCCGTCCGCGATCTCAGCGCGGACGCTCACCCCGCGATCGACGACCTCCGCGAGCCCGTGCGGCGGCTGCTCCCCCTCAGCCGGTCGCTGCGCCCGCTCTCCCGGCACCTCGAGCGGGGGCTGCAGACCCTCGCGCCCACGGTCCCGGTGATCAACCGGACGGCGAAGACCCTGCAGGACTGCGAGTGGGGCGTGTCCCACTTCTTCCTCTGGGACCCCGCGATGGGCACGCTGCAGGACTCGCGCGGCGCGATGCCCCGGGCGGACCTGCAGGCGAGCGCCGTCTCCAGCGGCCTCGTGAACGACCCCCGGTACTTCGTGCCGAGCTGCGCCGGCGGCAAGACCGTCGGCGGCCGGCCCGTCGAGGAGAAGGACAAGCGCTGATGTCGCGCAAGATCCCGGGCTACCCTGGACACGTGGCGACTGCGGCCGCCGTCGTCATCGCCGCGGTCGGCTGGCTGCTCGTGCAGCTCAACGCGGCCGGCGGCCTGCCGTCGCTCGGCGACACCTATCGGGTCAAGGCGTTCGTGCCCACCACCGCGTCGCTCGCGACGCAGTCGCGGGTGACGATGGCCGGCGCGGAGGTCGGCAAGGTCAAGGCGGTGGAGCGCCGGGGCAACGCCTCGATCGTCGAGCTCGAGATCACCGACGACGACGTCGTCCCGCTCCCGGCCGACTCGCGCGTGGCCATCCGCCTCCACACCCCGGTCGGCGAGAACTACGTCGCGATCAGACCCGGGCGGTCCGCCGAGCGGATCGAGGACGGAGGCACGCTCCCGGTCGAGCAGGCCGACGACTACGTCGATCTCGACGAGATCCTCTCGCTCCTCGACGGAGAGACGCGGGAGAACGCCCGTCGCTTCTTCCAGGGTGTCGGCGGCGGCGTGCGTGGGCGCGGCGTCGAGCTGGGCAAGGTCTTCCAGGGGACCGCCGCCACCTTCGAGGACGGAGGCGAGCTCACTCTCGACCTCGTCCGGGACCGAGACCACATCGCCAGCCTGATGCGCCAGTTCGGTGACGTGTCCCGTGCGATCGGAGAGCGGGGCGACAGCCTGCGCTCCCTCGCGGGCCGCGCGCGGGTCGCGATGGAGGCGGTGGCGAGCCGCGACCGGCACCTGCGGGAGATGCTGCGGGAGCTGCCGGGGACGCTCGGCCGGGCACGGTCGGCCACCGCCACGCTGTCGCAGGTCTCGGGTGAGGCGGCCCCCGTCCTGACCGAGCTGGCCGCGGGGGTGCGCGAGCTGCAGCCGACGTTCACGGCGCTCCGGCCGGCCGCGCAGGACGGTCGCGAGCTCCTGCGCGAGGTCGCCCGCTCCTCGACGCCGCTGCAGGCCACGCTGCGGCGGGTGGAGGCTGCGTCCTCGCCGACGAAGGACGCCCTGCCGAAGCTCAACGGCGCGCTGTGCGAGGTCAACCCGTTCCTGCGCCACCTCAGCCCCTACGCGCAGGAGATCGTCGGCACCCTCCTGGGCGTGGGCTCGGCGACGAACGCGTACGACGGGCTCGGCCACCTCATCCGCGTCTCTCCGATCATCAACGACAGCTCGATGCCCGGCCTCCCGCGGCCCGTCAGCGAGGCCGCGAACACGCTGCTGCACGCGGGCATCCTGCAGAAGGCCAACGGCTACGGCTACGACCCGTACCCCGAGGCCGGCTCGCTCGGGGACATGAGCAAGACGATCGGGATCCTCGGGCCCAAGGAGTACGACATCCCCTACGAGCGGGTCGAGGCGGACTGCTGAGGGAGTTTCCCGCCCCTCGAGCAGCCTTCCGTTGGAGCGCGCTCCAAGGGCAGGGCGACGAGCTCGTGACGGCTCCCGCGGAGTTCGCTTTGCTCCTCCCGAGCGCCCGCGGGCCGCGCGTCCTCACTCTCTCCAGCGCACGGCTCGACTCCTGAAGGGGGCGCCGGCCGGCTCGGAGCCGTCTCGCGTCGCGAATCGACCCCTCGCGACGCGGGCGGCTCCGCCGGCCGATCGACCGCGCCACGCGGGATGCGGTGAGAACGCCGTCACGAGGAGGTACGGTCGCTCCATGGACATCACGCGCGAACGGCCGCTCCCCGCGACGCCCGAGGAGGTCGCCCGTCTCGTCAGCGACCTCGAGCGCTGGCCCGAGTGGTTCGCGCTGCACAAGGGCTGGTCGGGAGAGGTGCCGTCCGAGGCGAACGTGGGGACGACGTTCAAGCACAAGGTGCGCGTCCTCGGGGTGGCAGGGGACGTCACCTGGGAGGTCGTCGAGGTCGACATCCCCGAGCGCTTCGTCCTCAAGGGCAAGGGGCCGAGCCGGACGGGCATGGGTCTCGACGTCGGCATCTCCCCGCAGGAGACGGAGGGCTCCCTCATCGCGTTCGAGGCCCGGGTGAGCGGGCTCGTCCTCAAGCCCGTGGAGGGGATGCTGCGGGACTGGCTCGACGTGCGCGTCGAGCGGACCCTCGACAGCCTCGAGGCGCTGCTGCGCTGAGGTTCGCGCGGCGCCGATCCGCAACGATCCAGGAGGAGGACGGGATGAGCCAGACAGATGCGCACCCACCGCACAGCGGAGCGGTCCGGTACCGGATCTCCGACGCGATCGTCGCTCTCCACAAGGAGTACTACGGCCGCGGGCCCGACCAGGCGAAGACCTACTACCTCGACGACATCGTCGTCTGCATCATGCGCGGGGGGTATACGCGGGTCGAGCAGACGCTCCTCGAGGGAGGCAGGCGCGAGGCGGTCATCGAGCAGCGGATGGCGTTCCAGGAGGTCATGGTGGGCCGCTTCAAGAAGGTCATCGAGGACGAGACGGGCCGTCGCGTCATCGGCTTCATGTCGGGCAATCAGCAGGACCCGGACATGATCTCCGAGGTCTTCGTGCTCGAGCCGACCGACCTCATCGATTCGCACGCGGCGGGCGACGGCTGAGCGGGGCGAAGGACGGCGCGGCGCGGGCCGTCACTCCACGTCCGGCGCCGTGGGAGAGCCACTACGGTGGACCGGTGCGCATCGCGACCTGGAACGTCAACTCCGTGAAGCAGCGGGTGCCGCGACTGCTGCCGTGGCTCGACGAGCGACGGCCGGACGTCGTCTGCCTGCAGGAGACGAAGCTCACCGACGAGGCGTTCACCGACCTGCTCGGCGACGAGCTCGCCGGGCGCGGGTACGAGGCCGCGGTCCACGGGGAGCCGTCCTGGAACGGCGTCGCGATCCTCTCACGCGTCGGGCTCGAGGACGTGACGACGGGGCTCGAGGACGGGCCGGGCTTCCCGCACCCCGAGGCCCGCGCCGTGGCGGCGACGTGCGACGGCGTCCGCGTCCACTCGGTCTACGTCCCCAACGGACGGAGCCCGGGGTCGGACCACTACGCGTACAAGCTCGCCTGGCTCGGGGCGCTCCGCGACGTCGTCGCCGCCGGCCCGGACGACGTCGTCGTCTGCGGCGACATCAACATCGCGCCGACCGACGAGGACGTCTTCGATCCCGCGGCCTACGTCGGGCAGACCCACGTCACCCCGCCCGAGCGGCAGGCGCTCGCCGACCTCCGGGCGGCGGGCCTGCGCGACGTCGTCCGCGACCGCTGGCCGGCGGAGCGGGTCTTCACCTACTGGGACTACCGGGCAGGGATGTTCCACAAGGACTGCGGGATGCGCATCGACCTCGTCCTCGCCGCGGACCCCGTCGCCGAGCGCGTGAAGGCCGCGTGGGTGGACCGCCAGGCGCGCAAGGGCAAGGGGCCGAGCGACCACGCGCCCGTCATCGTCGACCTCGACGAGGCGCCCGACGGCGACGTCGGACCCGTCGTCCCGCCCCCGTCGGCGCCGGCCGCCCGCCCCGGGACCGTGCGGCTGCCGCAGGCCTGAGCCGCCGCTCAGCCCGCTCGGCTCGAGGCGACGAGGACGGGGAGGACGTCGCCGAGGATCCGCTCGAGGTGCGGGCGACCGAGGTCGCCGGCTCTCCAGCGGTCGATGAGGCGCTCGCCGAGGACGAGGTAGCCGTCGAGCGCGGCGAGGACGGTCGGGGGTGGGTCGCCCTCGCCGAGGTGGTTGCGGGCGATCGCGCGGGCGAGGGCCTCGCGGGCCCCGGCGACGAGGGCGGCGACGTCGGCGTCGGACGACCCCGCCGACCGGAAGATGAGGAGCACGGCGGGATCGTCGTCCTCGACGGCGTCGAGCCACATCGCGACGTTGCGCGGCAGCTTCGCGGACACGGGGAGGTCGGGGTCGACGGAGAAGCGCCCCGCCATGCGCTCGATCGCCTCCGCGACGGCGGCGCGCTGCAGCTCGGCCCGGGAGTCGAAGTACCGATAGAGGAGGTTGCGCGTGACGCCGGCCGCGTGGGCGATGTCCTCGAGCCCGACGTCCTCCTCGCGCCGGCGGGCGAACTCCTCGAGCGCGACGCCGATGAGGTGCGCGCGGCGCTGGGCCGGGGGCATGCGGCGGGCGGTCGTCACGCGCCCCAGCCTAGCTTGTTGTACGTCAGGTACAACAGCGTGGTAGGTTGCCGCGCCATGTCCCGAGCGAGGTCCGCCGTCATCGCGTCCGTCGCCGTCGTCGCCGCGGTCGCCGCGGTCGTCGCGGGTCCGGCGAGCGCCGCCCCGAGCGCGCCGCCGTGTCGCACGCCGGTCGGCGAGCACGAGCCGCCCTGCAACCCGCACCTCGCGGACTCCTCCTGGGGCGCGGCGCACGCCGGCTCCTACGCGTCGGGCGCCTCCGCCTTCCCCGGCCCGCGGCCCGGTGACCGCGTGGACTGGCAGCACGTCCGGCTCCCCGGCTCGCCGACGCAGGTGCCGATCGTCATCGACTTCTCCTCCGAGTACCCCGGCGGCGGCCGCGCCGCATGGATGTCCGTCGTCTCGACGCCCGACGTGAACGGCGTCCACAAGGTCGACGTCGCGACGGGCGAGGTCATCGACAGCGTGACCACCGCGCCGAGCGCCCTCGACGCGACGATCACCGGCGCCTACAACCTCCTCGACCGCGACGACCACCTCTTCGTCGGCCGCCAGCGGTCCCTCGACGTCTTCGGCGACGCCGAGCCCGGCCGCCCTGACTCGCCGATCGCGAAGTTGAAGGCTCTCGCCCTCCCCGACGACGCGCTCTGCGGACCGTCGGACAAGCTCGTCGGCATCACGATGACCTACGACGGTCACATCGCCTTCGCGAGCGAGCGCGGCGCGGTCGGCGTCGTCCCGCGGACGCTGGACGACCTCACTCCCGGCAACGTGAGGGTCGTGCAGCTCAACGACGGGCGATGCGCGGACGGCACCGACGCCGACGCGCTCGAGATCGTGTCGAACTCCATCGCCGCCGACGAGGACGGCGGCATCTACGTCGTCACGTCGAAGGCGATGCACCGCGTCGACTGGGACGGCCGCCGGCTGCGCCGCGGCTGGACCGCCGACTACGAGACGGGCGTCGGCGGGGGCGTCCGACTCGGTGACGGCTCGGGTTCCACGCCCGACGTCGTCGGCACCCGCCGGGACCGCGACCGGTTCGTCGTCATCACCGACGGACAGCCGCTCATGCATCTCGTCTACCTCTGGCGCGACGGGATCCCGAAGGGCTGGGAGCCCATCGCTCCCGGCAAGGACCCGCGGATCGCCTGCGAGGTGCCCGTGCGCTTCGGCGACCCGTTCGCGACGGCGTCGAGCTCGGAGCAGTCGGTGCTCACGAGCGGCTACGCGAGCTTCGTCGTCAACAACAAGCTCGCGAACGAGGCGCTCCTCGCCGGTCTGCCGCCGGCCCAGCGGCAGGTCGCCGCCGCGCTCGCCGGCCAGGACCCGCTCAACGCGCCGTACGGCCTCGAGCGCATCGACTGGGACCCCGAGACGCGGTCCTGCCGCTCGGTGTGGGCGAACCGCGAGGTGTCGATCCCCAACGGGATCCCGACGCTCAGCACGAGCTCGGGCCTCGTCTACGGCCAGGGTCAGCGTCTCGGCCGCTGGGGCCTCGAGGGCCTCGACATCGAGACGGGCCGCCAGGTGCTCCACGTCCCCGCCGCGCCCGGCCCCGACTCGAACTCGATCTACGCGGCGACGGAGGTCGGGCCGGGCGGCGCGATCTGGCAGGGCACCGCGGGCGGCATCGACATCTACCGCGGCCCGTCCCAGCCGCCGCCGGCGACGCGCTGCTTCGACCTCGAGCCGCCGACGCTCGCCTCGGTGCGGATCCGGCGCGGGCGGCTGTCGGGCCGCGCGCGGGACACCGCCTGCGGCGAGCGGGCGGGGAAGGTCCGGGTGCGGGTCGCGCTGCGCCGCGGCAAGAAGCTCATCGCGCGCCGCCGCCCCGTGGTCGACGCCCGCGGGCGCTGGAGCGTGCGCCTCCCGCGGGATCGCGTGCGGCTGCGCGTCGAGGTCGTCGCGGTCGACGCGGCCGGTCAGCGGTCGGCGCCGAAGCGCCGCGTCGCGGGGCCGCGGCGCTAGGCCGGCGGCTGCCGGCGCGGCCCGGCGGCGCCTCGTGTCGCGGGTGCGCGCCAACACGCCCCGTCTGGTCGTCGTGCGTGTTTCCGCGGTGGCGCGTTCCGGTGACAACAGGATGACCCCACCCGACCACGGAGGTCCGGATGACGATTCGACGCCTCGCGACGCTCGTCGCGGCAACTGCCCTCGCAGGGGCGATGGCGGTCCCCGCGGCCGTCGGCGATCCGAAGGCCAAGGAGTACACCGCCGATCTGCAGTCCCTCAACGGCTCCGGCGTGACCGGCACGGCGACGCTCGAGCTCGACGGCGACGAGCTCACCGTGAGCATCGACGCGACGGGCCTGGAGGCCGGCAAGCTCCATCCCCAGCACGTCCACGGCTTCGACCGGCCGCGCAACTCGACGTGCCCGCCCGCGTCGGCGGACACGAGCGGTGACGGGCTCGTCTCCGTCGATGAGGGCGCCCCGTTCTACGGCGGCGTGCGGCTCCCGCTCGCCCCGTTCCCCGTCGCTGACGGCGCCGGTGCGATCGACTACGACGAGACCTTCGACATCGAGCGCAAGGGCAACAGCTCGCGCTTCACCGTCGAGGTCGAGGACGAGGACGTCCAGCTCGGTCCGCTTCAGAACCGCGCGATCGTCCTGCACGGGATGACCGTCGGGGGCGACTACGTCCCGACGCTCCCCGTCGCCTGCGCGCAGCTCGAGAAGCCCTGAGCCGACCGCGCGACTCGGCGGCCCCGCGACGACGCGGGGCCGCCGGGCCGAACCGGATTCCTGGGGTGCCATGACACCCCAGGAATCCGGTTCGGCCGTGAGGGAAGGACCGCCCGATGCGCGCGCGCTCGTGCGGCGCCCTGCCGGCTCCGACGCGACGCGCATCGGCCTTGGGGGCGATGTCGTCGCCGAACCACTTCGCCTGCTCGTAGGCGTCGGTGTGGCAGCCGACCCACGCGAGCAGGCCGGAGTAGGAGACGACGGCCCGCTCGGAGTCGGAGAGGTCGAGCCGCTCCGCGAGCCGCAGGGCGATGAGGCACCGACGACATCTCGGGGCGCGGTCGGTCTCGAGCGTCCGGCGGCCGCCGGAGCCCTGACGGCTACGGTTCCGGGCGTGCGCAACACCATCGGGAGCGGCGACGGGGCGAGGCGGCGGGCGTGAGCACGACGGAGGAGGTCGGCGAGGCGCAGGTGCGCCGCAGCTTCGAGCGCCAGACGTTCATGCACACGCTCGGCGCGACGCTCGAGGACGTCGGAGAGGGGACGACGCGCCTCCGGCTCGCCCGCGAGCAGCCGCTCACGCAGCAGCACGGCTTCATGCACGCCGGGGCGCTCATCACGATCATGGACGTCTCCTGCGGCTACGCCGCGCTCTCGCTCGCGCCGCCGCGCAGCGAGGTCCTCACGGCCGAGCTCAAGGTGAACCTCCTGCGCCCCGTCGCGTGCGAGGCGGTCATCGCCGAGGGGCGCGTGCTCAAGGCGGGCCGCAAGCTCACCGTCTGCCAGGGGGACGCCTACGACGCCGACGACCCGTCGCGGCACCTGGCGACGATCCTCGCGACGATGGTCGTCTCGCCGCTGGAGCCTTGACGCCGGGGGTTACCGGACGATGACCTTGCCGGTCATCCCGACGGGGTGGATCGTGCAGAAGTAGCTGTAAGTGCCCTTCTTGGTGAACCTCACCTTGTGGGTCCCGCTCGTCTTCACCTTCGAGCTCTTGAACTTCCGCTTGCCGCGGGACCGCACGTCGTGACGGATGCTGCCGTCCTTCCACCGCCAGACGACCGTGTCGCCGCGGCGGATCCTCAGGGTCGCCGGCTTGAACTTCACGTCCTTCAAGGTGACCGTCTTCGTCGCGGCCGCCGACGCCGTGGGCCCTTCGCCGGCCGCCGTCGCGGTCCCGGCGAGGAGCGCCGTCCCGGTGAGGGCGGCGAGGACGATCGTCATGCGCATGCGGGCCATTGCGCGCCGGAGCGTCGCACGGATCAGTGATCCGGCGCAATGGCCTCCGCGGCTCAGTGCGCCCCGACGAGCTGGCCAGACAGGGACTCGTGCAGCTCCCTGCTCGTGCGGTTGAGGCCGGTGATCTCGACGGCGACCCCGTGGCGGGCGTAGTGGGACTCGACGGCGTCGAGCGCCGCGACGGCCGAGGCGTCCCAGACGTGGGCGCGGGACATGTCGATGAGGACGCGCGGCGGGTCGTCGGCGTAGCGGAAGGCCTCGATGAGCTCCTGGTCGCTGGCGAAGAACAGCTCGCCCGTCACCGAGTAGATGCAGGTGCTCTCGTCCGGATCGACGACGCGCTCGACCTCGACGAGGTGCGCGACGCGCCGGGCGAACATCGCCATCGCCGTGAGGACGCCGACGCCGACGCCGATCGCGAGGTTGTGGGTGAGCACGGTGACCGCGACCGTGACGACCATGATGAACGTCTCGCCGCGCGGCATCCGCCGCAGGGTCGCCGGGGCGACGCTGTGCCAGTCGAAGGTGGAGACGGCGACGAGGACCATGACGGCGACGAGCGCGGCCATCGGGATGACGGCGACGAGGCTGCCGAGGCCGACGACGAGGACGAGGAGGAAGATGCCGGCGCTCGCGGTCGAGAGCCGGGTGCGCGCGCCGCTGGTGCGCACGTTGATCATCGTCTGGCCGATCATCGCGCAGCCGGCCATGCCGCCGAAGAACCCGGTGACGACGTTCGCGATGCCCTGGCCGCGGGCCTCGCGGTCCTTGTCGGACGGGGTCTCGGTGATGTCGTCGACGAGCTTGGCGGTCAGGAGCGACTCGAGGAGGCCGACGACCGCGAGCGTGAGCGAGTAGGGCGCGATGATCGAGAGGGTCTCGAGGCTCAGGGGGACGGACGGGATCCCGAGGATCGGCAGCGCGCCCGGCAGCTCGCCCTCGTCGCCGACCGTGGGCACGCCGACGCCGGCGAACACGGTGAACAGCGTGAGCGCGACGATCGCGACGAGCGGCGCCGGGACGGCGCTCGTGAGCCTCGGGAGCAGGACGATGACGGCGAGGCCGGTGAGGACGAGCGCGAGGACGGCGGGGTCTCCGCCCGCGAGATGCGGGAGCTGGGCGAGGAAGATGAGGATCGCGAGCGCGTTGACGAAGCCCGTCATGACGGACCGCGGGATGAAGCGCATGACCTTCGCGACGCCGAGCGCGCCGAGCGTCACCTGCATGACGCCGGCGAGGACGGTCGCGGCGAGGAGGTACTCGACGCCGTGGTCCTTCACGAGCGAGACGACGACGAGGGCCATCGCGCCCGTCGCCGCCGAGATCATCGCCGGGCGCCCGCCCGTGATCGCGATCGCGACCGCCATCGTGAACGAGGCGTAGAGGCCGACCTTCGGGTCGACGCCGGCGATGATCGAGAAGGACACCGCCTCGGGGATGAGGGCGAGCGCGACGACGAGGCCCGCGAGCAGCTCGACGCGCAGGACGGACGGCGGGGGCAGCTGCGGCCGCGGCAGACGCGGCCGGGGTGAGACGAGGGAGGTGGCGGGCATTCGTGCTCTTTCGATCGGCGCGCCGGCGGCTCCGGCCGCGCGCATGGCGGAGGCGCCGGCATCGGCGCCGTGGAAGTCTGTGGTGGTCGGCCGGCGTGGCCGAGCCGGGGCGGGCGGCGCCGGTCGGCCGTCGCGTCCCGTCTCGGCGAGGCGGGGCGACGGCCCCTGCGGCCCGGGTCGGGGTGCGTCGCCCGGGACGAGGTCGCCGGCGGCCGGCGAAGCCGGGAAGCTTACAGCGCTTTCCCGTGCGAGAAGGCGGACGTCGTGTGACGACGGACACGGACGGTCCCTCGAGCCGCCCGCGTCGTACCGTTGCCCGTCATCGCCTCTCCTTCCCCGACCCCGCCTCCGTCACCGGTCACCGGCCTCGCGCACGTCGCGACGGTGTCGTTCCTCGCTGGACGCATCACGCCGGCCGGCGCGTTCTGGGTGTCGCTCGCCGGAGGCATCGCTCTCGCGCGCATCGGCGCGCGGACGGGTGCCCGTGGCGGCTACGGCGCGTCGATCGCCGCGATGACCGAGACCGTCGCGGTGATGGGGCCGGCGCGACTCAGCGGGCCCGTGACGCAGGCGCTCAGCGCGCCGCTGCTCGGCGCGATGCACGCCGCGGGCCGCGGGTTCGCGGCGCTCTTCGCGGCGTGCCTGGCGATCCGCCTCGCGCACTACGTCGTGCTCGCGGCGTTCGTCCTCACCGTCGTCGTCGGCGGCATCGACGCCTACGTCGACTCCTACGACCGCGTCATCGAGCTCACCGGCGACCTCCTCCCGTCCGGGACGCTGGCGGCGCTCGGGCTCGCGGTGCTCGCGAACCTCGCGGGCGCACTGCTCTTCACGACCGTTCAGGTGAGCGTGTACCGGCGCGCCTTGCGCGAGGAGGAGGCGGTGCCCGCGGAGACCGCGCTGCGGCGTGCGCCCGAGGCCGCGCACGCCGGCTGGGCGCTCCGCGGGCTCGCGACCGCCGTCGTCGTCGCCTGGGTGGCGATGCTCGCCGTCCCCTCGTGGGCCGTTCTCGGCCTCGTCGCCGGCGCGGTCGCCGCCGGCGCCGTCGCCGCCCGGGCGACGCGCAGCCGTGCGATGCGCTTCGGCGTCGTGCTCGGGCTCGCGCTCGCAGCCGGTGCGCTCGCGCCGGCCGCGCTCGGCGCCGTCGACCTCGACGACGCGGCGCGCCGTGCCGTGCGCGCCGTCCTGCTCGTCCTCTCCGCCGCGCTCGTCCAGGCGATCGCCGGCGCCGACGGCGTCCGCAACCTCGCGGCGGGCGCCCTGCACCGGGTCCGGCGGCTTCCCGCAGCCGCCGAGGCCGCCGCCCTCGCGCCCGCGCTGCGTGCCGACCGGCGGGTCGTCCCGGCCTCGTGGGAGCTCATCGGGCGCGTCCGCGACGCGGCGCCATCGCCCCGGCGGCTCGGGGACGCGGTCGTCGCCTGGGTCGGGGACGAGGCGCGCCGCGGACCCTGACGCGGGTCGCGACCGACTTTCTTCCGGGGCGATGGTTGCGTCGCCCGTCGCAGGTGGAGATACTCGCCGCCGTGCCGACCCCCGCCCCCTCGCTCGCGGCTCTCGGGGACCTCCTCCGCGGTCTCGGATCGACCGTGGGCCAGCTCGTGAGCTGCTACGTGCGGGCCGGCACGGGCGACCCGACGAGCTGGACGCACTTCCTCCTGCCCTTCGGCACCCCGGCGACGCCGCTTCCCGTCGGCGTGTGGTTCACGGATCCCGGGACGAACGTGAGCGTGAGCCAGGCGCACGCGACGGCGAAGGCGACGCTCGACCCCACCGGCCTGCCGAGCCAGACGGTCCGCGTCGTCGTCGACCTCGACCTCGCGGCGATGCCGTCGCTCGCCGACCCGCGGCTCCAGATCGTCATCTGCACGGAGCGAGGCGTGCTCGACGACGGCGGGCCGGACCCCGCGCGCCTCGGCGTCGCCGTCATCGACGTGAGGGCCTCGGCGACGAGTGGCACGCCGTCGGCGATGCGCTTGGCGGTGACGCTTCCTCCGGGGGACGGGAGCGTCACCCGGGCGTCGGTCGAGGCGAGCGTCACCCCCAGGGCGGGCGCGGGCACGGCACCTCTCCACGTGGGCCTCCTCGACGGCGCGGTCACGCAGCAGCCGGCGCTCCTCGCGACGACCGTCGGGCTCGCGAGCCTGCCCGCCGGCCTCGGCGACACGCTCGGCGGTCTCCTCGGCGGCGTGCTCGGCGGCATCCTCGGTGGGGCGGGACTCACCGTGACGACGAGCATGGGCCACATCCACGCCGTCGACCCCGACGGGCCGGTCACCGGGCTCTGGGCCCGCCTCGACCCGTCCGCCGCCGTCGCGGGCGCCCCCGTCGCCTGGGCCGCCGACATCGAGGCCTCGGCGGCGCCGGGGGCCCGGCCGGCGGTGACGACCGACGACCCGGGCGGAGCGTTGCGCGTGCGCTACGCGGTCGCCGCACGCAGGTCCGACGGGACCGAGACGCCTCCCGGCGGCGACTCGGTCCCGGCCTCCGTCGCCCCCGGCGGCTCCGTGCAGGTCGCGCTCCCTCCTGCGCCGTCGGGCTTCCCGGGGTTCTCGGGCTGGCGCGTCTACCGGGCGCGGCTCGACGGCGACGAGTGGGCGACCCCGGTCCCGGTCGGCGACCACGGCGCCTCCGCGTCGTTCACCGACGCCGTGCCGGCCGACGACCCCGCGGGGACGCTGCCGCCCGAGCCCGCGGCGGTGACCCTCGTCTGGCACGGTCCCGCGACGCCGACGCCGCTGGCGCTCGCCGTCGAGATCGAGACCCTCGACGAGACGCTCGACGCGCTCGCTCCGCCCGCGCGCCCGACGATGCGCCTCACCGGCGACCTCGCCCTCCCGGCCTCCGTCCGGCTCGGCCTCGCCCCGGCACGCGGCACGCAGCGGGCGATGGACGTCCACTGGGAGAGCGGGCCGGCGGGCGCGCGTGCGGCCGTCGACGTCCGCCTCGAGCGCCCGCGGGGAGGGGTCGACGCCGTCGTCGCCTCGCCGGCGCTTCCGCGGACGATCGACCTCGCGCTCCTCCTCGACACCGCGACGCTCACGACGCTCACCTGGAACGCCGCCGACGCGTGCACCGCGACGGCGGCGGCGCGGCTCGTCGCCCGCGACGGCGCCATCCTCGAGCTCACCGACGTCTCGGTCGCCCTCCCCGAGCGGTTCAGCATCGGCCTGCGGGCCGCCGACGACACGGCGAGCGGCTCCCCGCCGGTCACCGACGTGCGAGCGGCCTGGCGCGCGTCGGCGGCGACGGGTCCCCTCGTCGCGCGGGTCGTCGAGACGCCGGCCGCCTCGTCGGGCGATCCGCCGACGCTCACGGACGTCCGCGTCGAGAGCCTGCCGGTCTCGCTCGCCGCGCACCTGCGCCTCGGCGCCGAGGGGGCGACGGACCCGCCGCTCCTCGTCGACGCAGGGGGCTGGTCCGGTGCGCCGGCGCCCGGGGACGTCCCGACCGAGGCGCCGCAGGTCGGCGGGGCCGGCGACCCCGTCGAGGGCCTGCGGCTCGTCCGCCGGCCGCGACCCGCGACGCTGCCTCCCCTCCCGGCTCTCGGGCGCGGTCCCGGTCTCGCCGCCGACGTCCGCAGCACGCCGACGGGCCTCGAGCGACTCGACCTCCGCGCGAGCGGCGTCGGGTCGGTGCGGATCGACAAGGCCGCGGGGGCGGACACCGACGTCAAGGTCACGGCGGCGCTCGAGCCGACGAGCGCGCGGCTCCAGCTCGCGTCCGTCGACGAGGACGGCGTGCCGGCGACGATCCACGTGCGCGCACGGCGCCTCGGCCCCGCGCTCGAGCTCCACATCGCGAACCTCGACGAGCGCTATCTCGACGTGACGCTCGGTCCCGAGCTGGACGCGATCGAAGGCCTGCGCATCTTCCAGGAGTCGGGCGGCACGACGGGCGGCGCGGCGCACCCCGTCGCGTCCCACCGCCCCACGACCGGCTCCCCGGTGTCGAGCGTCGTCGCCGCGCTCGACGCGGTGCCGCGCGGCCGGTCGCAGATCTCGCTGCACCCCGTGGGGGACGCGCCGCCCGCCGGCTCGGCCGAGTCCCGGCCCATCCGCGTCGACGCGCGCCTCGGCGAGGACGATGACGGGCCCGCGCGCCGGCTGCGCCTCTCGCTGCGCTCGTCGGCCGACGGCGAGGGCGACCGGCCGGTCGACGTCGACGTCGCGCTGCCTCGCGAGGTCCAGGCCGTCCTCCAGGGCGATGCGGGGACGCTGGGGCCCGAGACGCGCGCCGCGGCCGGCGGCGAGGTCGTCCTGCAGGATTCGCTCGGCGTCTTCGAGGCGGGCTGGCGTGGGCGACGCGTCCGCTGGGCGGGCGGCGCGGGGACAGTGTCTGACGTCCCGGACGCGACGCATCTCACCGTGACGCCCGACGGCGGCAGCACGACCCCCGCCGAGAACGCCGGCCGGCCCGCGGCGAACTGGTACTGGGTCGTCGACGATCCGGCCCGGGACGCCGGGGTCCGCATCCACGCCTCGCATCCGGTGCGCGCCCGCGTCGCCGCCGCCGCGCTCGGCGGCTGGGGGCTCTGCGGCGTGACGACGACCCCGCAGGTCCGGGTCGAGACGATGCCGGACCTCGTCATGCCGCTGTCGCTCGCCGACGCGTCGCGCGGCGCCACGGCCGGGCTCGCCGTGCGCATCGCCGGCCTCGTGCGGGCGGCGCAGTCCTCCTGGCGGGGCGAGGGCGAGATGGCGCGGCTGCTCGGCACGACGTCCGACCCCGCGACGCTCCGGCTCCCGCCCCAGGCCGACGTCCTCCCCGAGTCGCCCGAGGCCGAGCCGGTTCCGCTCCCGGATCCGCTGCCGCCGCCACCGGCGCGCCTGCCGCCGCCGCTCTCGTGGCTGTGCGTCGACGTGCGCCTCGAAGACCGGCCCGTCCGCTCGCTCGCCGCGGTCATCCACCAGCCGACGGAGCGGCCGGACGCGGCGGGACTCACGGGTCGCCAGCGCACCCAGGGCGCCCAGCCGCGGCTCGACCTCGGCCGCGACGCCCTGCGCCTCCGTCTCTTCGACGTGCCCGACGGCGTCCGCATCCGCACGGGCCCCGGCGCGATGGAGTTCGCCAACAGCGACGCGATCCGCGGCGGCCGGATGCACGCCGAGCCCGCGCTGTGGTTCCGCAGCCCAGCGCCTTTCGCGGAGGCCGGCTACGGCAGCACCGTCATCAACGAGTTCCCGCCGAGCCTCGTCATCGCGTCCGGCGTCGCGGCACCCGACCTCGGCGGCGGCGTGACCACCACCGGGTCCCTCACGTTCGGCTCGCTCACCGCGCGGTCGTGGAACACGCCCGCGACCCGCATCCTCGTGAGCGGCGGGGACCTCGATCTCGGCCGGCAGCGATCGGTCGCCTGGGACGGACCCCGCTCGGGGTCGCGCGACCCCTGGGCACGGGACACCGCGACCGACAGCTCGCTCGGCTCCGAGATCTTCTGGTCGCTGAGCGACGTCTGGTTCATGCGGCTCTCGCCGACCGGGAGCGGAGCGGGCGAGCTCGTCCTCTTCACGCCGGGCGAGCCGAAGGGGGAGGGCGACCCGAAGTCGGCGCTCCAGGTGCGCGCGACGGCCGTCGCGGTCACGGCGCGCATCCTGAAGGTGAAGCTCGGCTCCCGCGAGATGGTCCCCGCGCGCCGGGCGGCGCTCGAGGCCGGGGGCTGGCCGACCGAGATCGCCGCGGAGATCCAGATGGACGGCGTCGAGGGCGCGTTCGCGGTCGGGATGGACGACCTCACGATCCTCGACTGGATGCAGACCGACCAGACGACCGCCGGCCACTGGTGGATGGCCGCCTACGGCGCGATCCCCATCGGTTCATCGGCCGCTCAGTTCGGCTCGAGCGCCGGCACGATCGACCTCCGCGACGCCCCCTGGGATCCGTACTGGGCATGAAGAAGCTCGTCCTCCACCACCAGTACCGCATGGGGATGGCCTGGGACATCTCCGGCTTCGACAACCACGGCCGCACCCAGCAGGTCGCCGCCGGCACGGGTGACCACGAGGGATCGCTGCGCTTCGCCCAGCCCGGCAGCCGGATCGACGTCACGAGGGCTCCGTCGCTCGATCCGTCGGGCGCCTTCCGCTGCTCCGTCCTCTTCGACCTCTCCGGGCCGCCGACGCGGCGCTACAACCTCGTCGAGTCCCATCTCTCCTTCGCGTTCTTCATCGAGAAGGGCTACCGCCTCATGGCGACGATCGTCGATGCGACCGGAGCGTGGAACGGCGTCACGACACCGCTGCAGATCGACCCGTTCTACGGCGGCGGCCTCTCGGGCTGGCACCGCGCCGACTGCGGCCACGACGGCGTCTCGACGATCTGGATCGCGGTGAACGGCCGCGTCGTCGCGGTGCGCGACGACGTGCCCGGACCCGTGCGGCCGGCCGGTCCGAACGGGATCTCGATCGGGCACTGGCCGGAGCCCGACGACCGGTACACGTTCGCGGGTCATCTCGCGGAGACGTGGCTGTGGATGGACCGCCCGGATCCGCCCGTCGACGACTGCTGCGTCGATCGCGAGGCGCTCGCACGCGCCGACGAGATCCTGCGGGCGAAGGGCTGGGGCGTGCAGGAGGCGCGCGACATGCTCGAGAAGCTCGCGATCGCCGGTGGCGAGGTGCGTGCGTCGCTCGACCCCGCGGCACGACCGGACTACGACAAGACCGCTGCGCGCCTCCGCGCCGCGCTGCACGGGCAGGACTGGCAGGAGGTCGGCCGCCAGTCGGCGCACGCGCGGCACATGGCGGAGGCAGCCGTCCCCGAGGCCGACAGGGAGCGTCTCGCGCGCGACGTCGTCGACGCGATGGGCGACCTCCTCACCGATCGCGCGCTCGTCGAGGCCGCGCTCGCGGCGCTCCTCTGCGACAAGGCCCCGCCCGGCGACCGCGGTGACGACGGCGAGGACCGCTGCCGCGACTGGACGCACTGGGGGCTCGAACGGGACCCCGGCGAGGACGAGGCGCCGGAGCCGAAGGACGGGGAGGACGGAGGCGTCCCGCCGGAGGTCGGGTACCCGCCCGCGAAGAAGCCGAGGCGGCGCGAGAAGCCGCAGCGACCGAAACGGAGCACGTGATGGCGATCGTCGACGCGAAGCTGGTCCGGGAGCTCGCCCGCCACGCGCGGCCCAACCTGCGGTTCTCGGACCTCGAGCAGTTCTTCCCGGTCCGCGCCGAGAGCTGGCTCACGCACGCGACGAGCGCCCCGTGGACCGAGGACCCGGACGACGTCGGCGCCCTGGGGACCGACCCGCACCTGCGCGGCACCGCGATCATGGCGAGCGACGACGCGATGGAGGATCTTCCCGGCGCGAAGGTCGCCGGGCCTCCGAACGACGCCGACGACCCGCTGCGTCTCGTCGCCGACGCAGCGCCCGACGCGATCGGCAACCCCGACTACGCCGGTCGTCGCGGTGACGATCTCTTCCTCACGTTCGGCGGATGGCGCGATCGCGACGAGCCGCGCCTCGGCGGCGACCTCGACTATCTCTACGGCGCGTTCTCCGAGCTCGCGTCCGCCCTCGACCACCGGCTCGCCTGGCATCCGCCCGCGCAGGAGCCCAACCGCCCCGACTTCGGCCACGTCCAGCCCGCCGCGCCCGCCGTGTACTGCGAGGCGGACTGGGCCGCCGTCCACCCGCGCCTCGGGCTCGGCGACTTCGCGGGCGGCGCCGAGGACGTGCTCGCCCGCTACCTGCAGCTCACCTACTACTACCTCTTCCCGGCGCGCCAGCCGCTCGCCGATCCGCCGCAGGAGGGCGTGCGACCGCTCGAGGGGCAGTGGGCGGCGATCAGCGTCTTCTACCCGGTGGCGGAGATCGGCCGCGAGCGCGACGAGGAGGGCCGGCCGGCCCACGTCGAGATGGACCCCGACGTCCTCCCGGAGCTCGTCGCCTTCAGCCTCGACCCGTTCGACGACGCGCCGACGAGCACCGTGCTGCGTTTCGGGCCTCCCGACACGCAGGTCTGGGCGATGTCGGGGGCGCGCCACGCGCACGTCGCGGCCTACGTGGGCGCGGGCACGCACCGCTTCTTCAACTCCCCGAACGCCGACGCGGTCGTCCACTTCCCACCGGCGTGGCCCGAGCTCGACTACGAGCCGGGCGGCGACTGGGAGGGCTTCTCCCTCGTCGTGATCGCCGCGCTCATCGGAGCGATCGTCGGGCTCGTCATCGCCGTCATCGCGGCGTGGGCGCTCATCGTCGCCGGGACCGCGATCGTGCTCGCGGTGCTCGCCGGGCTCGGCATCATCCTCGCGGTCGTCGCCGCGGTGCTCATCATCGCGCTCGTCATCTGGCTCCTCGTCTCGCTCCTCTCCGAGCTGTGGGACGACGACGCGGATCGCGGTGACATCCCCGATGCCTCCGACGCGCCTGTGAGCGGCGGGCCGAGCGTCGGTGATCCCGCGTACGGCGAGCCGGCCGAGCCGGGCGCCGACCAGGCGCCTCCGGGCGGCGCGCCGGCGGGAACCGGTGCCGGCGGCGGCGCGCAGGGCGACCCGACCGGGTGGTGGCCGACGAACGAGGGCTCCGAGAAGGCGTGGGACGTCGGCTTCTTCGACACGATGGTCATCAGCCGCTTCGCGGCGCACGTCAAGGAGGACCCCGCGCTCGCCGAGCCGGCGTGGTGGCGGTTCGCCGGCCGATGGGGGATCCAGGTCCCCGACCGCCTCGACCGCGAGTGGGAGTCGGGCACGCGGCGCACCGATCGGCACGGACGCTCGTGGGCCTACTGGCATGCGCACGCGCTCGTCAACCACCTCGTGACGACCGCGCCGGGACCGTCGGGCCCGTAGCTCCGCCGCGTCGCTCGCCTCGCCCCGGGTAGCGCCGTCGGGACGGAGCAAGCCACGAAGGGAGCGATCCATGAAGGCCGTCGTGTTCCACGACGTCGGCGACATCCGCGTCGACGACGTCGACGAGCCGGTGCTGCAGGACCCGACCGACGCGATCGTGCGCCTCACCGCGAGCGCGCTGTGCGGGACCGACCTGCACTTCGTGCGCGGCTCGATGGCCGGCATGGAGCCCGGCACGATCCTCGGCCACGAGGGCGTCGGGGTCGTCGAGGAGGTCGGCGACGACGTCCGCAACCTCGAGCCGGGCGACCGCGTCGTCATCTGCTCGACGATCGGGTGCGGCAGCTGCAACTACTGTCGCGCCGGCTACTTCGCGCAGTGCTCTCGAGCGAACCCGAACGGCCCGGACGCCGGGACGGCGTTCTTCGGCGGCCCCGCGCCGACGGGTCCGTGGCACGGTCTCCAGGCGGAGAAGGCGCGCATCCCCTTCGCGCACGTCACGTGCGTGAAGCTGCCGGACGACGTGCCCGACGACGAGGCGATCCTCCTCAGCGACATCTTCCCGACCGCCTGGTTCGGCGCCGAGATGGCCGAGATCCGGCACGGGGACACCGTCGCCGTGTTCGGCTGCGGGCCGGTGGGGCTCTTCACCATCGTGAGCGCGCAGCTCCAGGGCGCGGGCCGCGTCCTCGCGGTCGACCAGATGCCCTCGCGCCTCGCGCAGGCTCGCCGCCTCGGCGCGGAGGTCGTGGACTTCTCGCGGGAGGATCCGGTGCAGGCGCTGAAGCGGCTCACCGGCGGACTCGGTCCGGATCGCATCATCGACGCGGTCGGCGTCGACGCCGAATCGCCCGGGGAGGCCCGCGACGAGAGCTACGAGCAGGAGGTCTCCGAGGTCGCGCCGGAGACCCCGTCCCGCGGCTCGCGCTTCCGGCGGCCGGGCGACGCGCCGTCCCAGGCTCTGCGCTGGGAGGTCGAGGCCATCGCGAAGGCCGGGACGCTCGCGATCATCGGCGTCTACCCGCCGCAGGCCGAGCACTTCCCGATCGGCGCCTTCATGAACAAGAACCTCACCTTGAAGGCGGGGAACTGCAACCACCGCCGGTACGTGCCCGAGCTCGTCGAGCTGGTGCGCTCGGGTGCGGTGACGCCGTCGCGGATCCTCACGCAGGTCGAGGACCTCACCGGGGCGATCGAGGCCTACGAGCGGTTCGACGAGCGGCGGGAGGGCTGGCACAAGGTCGCCTTCGACCCTGCGACGGTCTGACGGCCTGGAGGACGGCGCGCGCCGCCGGGGCATCCGGCGGCGCGCCCCTGCGGGTTCACCTCGTCTCCGTCGACGTCACCGGCATGCGGCGCCGCTTCCCGAAGCCGAGCACCGGAAGACGCAGGCGGGCCTCCTCGGGCGGCTCCCCGAGGAGCGTCTCGACGGCGAACCGGGCTGCGGCGCCGTCGAAGCTCCGGTGGTGGCGGAGCATCGCGTGACGGCCGCCCTCGACGAGGACGAAGTCGACGTCGGTGTGGCGGTCGAGGCGCTGGGCGAGACGCGCGGCGCGCACCGGGCTCGCGATCCGGTCACGGTCCCCGTGGACGATGAGGATCCGCGTTCCCGCGACCCCCGAGGCGACGTCGTCCGGGTACACCCAGGGGGCGAGCGCCGCGACGCTCCTCACCGCGTCGTGCCCGGCGGCGAGGAGCGCGGCACGACCGCCGAGGGAGTGCCCGACGAGCGAGACGGGGAGCGGCCCGAACCGGTCGGCGAGGGCCTCGAGGGCGAGACGGGTGTCGTCGACCGGCGTGTGCGACGCGTCCCAGCCCCGGTAGCGGTTGAGGAGGCGCAGGACCGCGAGCCGGCCGCCGGCCGCCTTCGCGATCCGCCGGGCGATCGGGATCATCCGGACGACGGAGAGCTGGGTCGGGCTCACCATGGCGGCGCGTCCACGGCTCGCTCCGCCGTGGAGCACGAGCACCGCGCCCCGGGGGCGTTCGGGGACGGCGACGTCGATGAGCGTCGGGGTGAGCTCCACGGTGCTCAGCCGCGCGCGCCCGCGCCCTGCGGCGTCCCCGGCACCGGCTTGCCGAGCATCCGGTAGATCTCGCTCCCGTCGATGACCTCGCGGTCGAGGAGCCGCTCGACGAGCTCGTCGAAGACGTCGCGGTGCTCGCCGAGGATCCGCTCGGCGCGCTCCTCGGACTCGCGGAGGATCCGCGCGACCTCGACGTCGACGCGGTGCTGGACGTCCTCGCCGTAGGGCCGCGTCTCGAGGCCGGGGATGCCCGCGCCGTCGTCCTGGGTGCGGTAGCCCACCGGGCCGAGCTCGTCCGAGAGGCCGAACTCCCGGACCATGCGGGTCGCGAGCTGCGTCGCGCCCGCGAGGTCCTCGGCGGCGCCGGTCGAGAGCTCGCCGAACACGAGGCTCTCGGCGGCCCGCCCTCCGAGACGGACCGCGAGCGTGTCGGCGAGGAAGCTCTCGGGTGCCAGGCGGCGCTCCTCGAGCGGCATCTGCTCGGTGGTGCCGAGCGCCTGGCGCGCGGGGAGGATCGTCACCTTCGCGACCGGATCGCCGTTCTCCGCCGCCGCGGCGACGAGGGCGTGGCCGGACTCGTGGACGGCGACGCGCCGCTTCTCGTCGTCGCGGAGGATGTCGGAGCCCTGCCGCTTGCCGATGATGAGCTTGTCGCGGGCCTCCTCGAAGTCCGCCGCGGTGATCTCGTCCCGGTCGTGGCGGACGGCGTTGATCGCCGCCTCGTTGACGAGGTTCTCGAGCTGCGCGCCGCTGAAGCCGGGGGTTCCGCGAGCGACCGTCTCGAGGTCGACGTCCTCGGCGACCGGCTTCCCGCGCGCGTGGACGCCGAGGATCTTCGTGCGGTCGTCCTGCGTCGGGAGCGGGACCTCGACGTGGCGGTCGAAGCGGCCGGGGCGCAGGAGAGCGTCGTCGAGCATCTCGGGGCGGTTCGTCGCGCCGAGGATGACGATGCCCGAGCGCGGGTCGAAGCCGTCGAGCTCCTTGAGGAGCTGGTTCAGGGTCTGCTCCTGCTCGTTGTTCGAGGCGATGTTCTGCTGGGTGCCGCGCTTGCGGCCGACCGAGTCGAGCTCGTCGATGAAGATGATCGCCGGCTGGCGCTCGCGGGCCTTCTCGAAGAGGTCGCGGACGCGGGCGGCGCCGACGCCGACGAGCATCTCGACGAACTCCGAGCCCGAGGCGGAGATGAACGGGACGTCCGCCTCGCCGGCGATCGCGCGGGCCATGAGCGTCTTGCCGGTGCCGGGAGGGCCGAGGAGGAGGACGCCCCCGGGCCCGCGGGCGCCGAGCCGGCGGAAGCGGGCGGGGTCGCGCAGGTAGTCGATGATCTCGCTCACCTCCTCGCGGATCTCCTCGTAGCCGGCGACGTCGTCGAACGTGATGTCGGGCCGCTCCTCGTCGATGATCTGCGCCTTGCTCTGGCCGACGCCCTGCATCTGCGAGAGCTGATCGCCCATCTGCGAGCGCGCGCGGCGGATGACGAACCAGATGAGGCCGCCGATGAGGAGAAGCGGGAGGAGGAAGATGAGGAGGGTGCGCCACCAGCCGGAGGACGGCGCCTCGGCGGTGATCGCGACGTCCTGCGCGGCGAGCGCGTCGCGCAGCTCCTCCTGGGGGAGGGTCGTCGGGATGACCGTGTCGAAGACCGTCCCGTCGCTGAGCTCGCCGTCGACCCGGCCGTCGGCGTCGATCGTCACGCTCTCGACCTCGCCCGACTCGACGAGACCGACGAACTCGCTGTAGTCGACGTCCTCCGAGCGGTCGAACGTCGCCGGGAGGACGAGGACGGTGAGCGCGAGCGCGAGGAGGCCGACGAGGACGAGCGGCCGCCAGTTCGGCCGCTCGGGGCGCTGCTCGTCGTCGTCGTCGTCGGGTCGGGGGTGCCAGGACACGCGGGGGGTCTGCTCCTCGTCGGGGTCATCGGTCTGGTACCCGGAGTGGGACCGGCTGATCCCCGGGGCGAGGGCGACTACCCTCGGGAGGGTGCGCCGCGCCTCCGTCGCCGCCGTCCTCGCCGCTGTCCTCGCCGTGCTCGCGGGCGTCGCGCTGGCCCGCTCGACCGAGGACTCCGGGCCGGCCTCGCCCCGGACCGCGACGCAGCCCGCCGCCGTCGAGACGGCCGACCTCCCGGAGCCGGACGCGCACGTCCCCCGGGGACCCCGCGGGCTCGCCCGCGAGCTGACGACGACGATCCGCCGGCTGCGGGGCGCCGTCGAGACCTGGCGCGAGGAGGGCGACCCGTCGACGGGACGGCCGCCGCGCGACGTGACGCTCCTCGCCCTCTTCCACCAGCGCCTCCTGCGGGTGGCGAGCACCGAGCGCCGCCTCGGGGACGACGCGATCTCGCGGCTGCCTGACGACGTGCGCGGCGAGGCGCGCGACATCGTCCGCGCCCGTCGCGCCCTCGCGGCGATCCCGACGGGCGGCGCGAAGCCGCCGCCCGTGCGGGTGGCCCGGCCGGAGCCGGCCGGCGTCCTGCGCGAGGCCTACCGCGACGCCTGGCGGCGCTTCGGGGTCGGCTGGCACGTCCTCGCCGCCGTCAACCTCGTCGAGTCGGCGTTCGGCCGCGTGCGCTCGGCGAGCTCGGCCGGCGCGCGGGGGCCGATGCAGTTCCTCCCGTCGACGTGGCGGCAGTACGGGATGGGGGGCGACATCGACGACGCCGGCGACGCGATCATGGGGGCGGCGAACTACCTCAGCGCCTCGGGCGCCCCGCGGCGGTACCGCCGGGCGCTCTTCGCCTACAACCGCTCCACGGCGTACGTCTCGGCGATCCTGCGCTTCGCCCGGCGGATGCGCAAGGACGAGCGCGTCTACTACGCGCTCTACGCCTGGCAGGTCTACGCCCGCGGCCCCGACGGCGTCGTGCGACGGCTCACCGGCCCGCGCTGAGCGGTCTTCCCGGCGCGCGCAGCCCGCGAGCGGCGCGCTGGGGGACGAACGTCCTCTTGCCCGCTCCCGACGGTCGGCGTAGCGTCGTGCCACCGACCACCACAGGAGGGAGCAGCGATGTACGCGAGCCTGAGGACGTATCGCGTCCAGCCCGGATCGGTGGACACGACGATGCACCGCGTCGACCGCGACTTCGCGGAGGCGCTGGCGATGGAGCCGGGGTTCGTCGCCTACCAGGCGATCGACACCGGCCACGACATGATCATGACGATCAGCGTGTTCGAGACCGCCGAGCAGGCGGAGGCCTCCAACGATCTCGCGGCGGAGTGGATCGCCGATGAGCTCGTCGACCTCAACGTCACCCGCGTCGGGGTGATGAGCGGGGAGGTGCGCGTGAGCCGCGCCCGCGCGGCGATGCTCGAGGCCGCGCACGCCTGAACCGCGCCGTCACGGGGCGTCGTCTCGCGGCGACGCCCCCGTGCCGCTCCTCCGCTCCGGACGCCCTTGTCTCGCCGGTCGTCGAGTGGGACAGTGAGCGGACAGGCCCGGCGGATGGCCGGGTCGCGAGAGCAAGGAGTCGGTCCATGGCTGATCACGTCCTGTTCGTGAGCTGGGGCACTCCGGTCCGCGGGCGCGAGGAGCGCGCGCTCGAGGTCTTCGAGGAGGCGCTCGGCATCCTCGGCCGCAAGCAGCAGGAGGGACGCCTCGAGTCCTTCGACGTCCAGCTCCTCACGCCGAACGGCGAGCTGAACGGCTACATCACGTGCCGAGGGACCGCGGAGCAGATCGATGCGCTCCGCGCGGACGAGGAGTTCCAGCGCAACACGCTCGACGCGCAGATGTGCGTCGAGGGCATCACGCACATCGAGGGCTTCTGCGACGCCGGGATCGCCGGGCGGATGCAGATGTACCGCGAGGCGCTCGGCAAGGTCCCGCAGCGCGCCTGAGTGACCGGTGGCCGGCGCCCGAACGACCGTGCGGGCGCCGGCGTCCGTCATGCGGCCAGGCGGACGCATGCCGACTCGCGGCGCCGCGACGTCGCGCCGATCCAGGCTGCCGGGACCCCCGTACCGAGCACAGAATGGATCACGAGACGCTCCGGCATCACCTCGCGCACGCCGCGGATCGCACCGGCGGCGCCGCCGCGCGGCGGCTGGGTGCCGCGCGGCCCGAGGCCGACCGCTTCGTGCCGGGTGCGGCCGGCTGGCTGCGCCGATGGGGACCCGGACGTGCCGGGATCGCCCCTCCCGCGTGCGCGTGCCCTCGACGCGGCTGTCCCGTCTGCAGCTGAGGCTCACGCGTCTCCGGCGGCGCTGAGGCGCGCCGGAGCGGCTCCGGCACGGCATGGCGCGCCGGGAGTATGGTCGCGCGATGAGGGTCATCGCAACCGCCGTCGCAGCTCTGTGCGCCGGCGTCCTCGCGGTCGCGCCGGCCGCGTACGGCCAGGACTCCGACGCGCCTCCCGGGGCGCTGCCGCACTGGCTGCCGAGCGAGCGCTGGGTCTACCAGCACTGGCTCCCCTACGACGAGGACCGGCTCGAGCGGGTGCTCGGACGCACGCGCGGGGAGCTCTGGCGCCATCTCCGCGACGACGCGGCGCACGACCTCGCGCAGCTCGCCCGCGCGCGCGGTCTCTCGCCGCGCGAGGCGGCGGTGAAGCTCGTCGCCCCGCGCCGGGACGAGGTGTCCCGCGCTTGGCACCGGACCCTCGTGCGGCGTGCCGAGAGGACCCTCACGCAAGGCCATCTCTCGCAGCACATCCTCTTCCACTCGCTCCACCAGCTCGCGATCCCGGACCGGGCGCGCTGGATCTTCGGCGTCGACTCGGTGGAGGAGTACCTGCGCATGCGGCGGGCGGAGATGAGCCCGCAGCAGATCGGACGTCTCCACGGCCGCACGCAGGACGAGATGCTCGCGAGGGCGAACGCCGCGCTGCGCGCCGCCGCCCGCAAGGGCGTGCGCACGAAGGCGATGACCGCGCGGCAGGCACGCATCCTCCTCGACCGGCAGCTGCGCCAGGTCCCGCGCTTCCTCGGCCAGTCCCGCTACAACGGACCGCCGCAGACGAGCTCCGCGTCCACGCCGCTCCTGCCGCCGAACGACTACGCGAACAACCCGTCCATCGCCGCGGACGGGACGAGCGTCGTCTTCGACGCCTACCGCGCGACGATCCCCGAGGCGAAGGCCCTCGGCGAGATCCGCGTCGAGCGCGTCGACCTCGTGACGTCGGCGAGGACGCAGGTCGCGCCCGTGCCGGGAGCGCGCGGGCCCCAGTCCGCGTACAACGCCGTCCTCTCCTCGGACGGGCGCTCCGTCGCCTTCGAGCTGGCGGAGGGCAACCGCAACTTCGCGAAGCGCTACGGCGCGATGCGCGTCCTCCACGCCGACCTCGCCGCCGGCGCGGTCTCGGACCTCAGTCACCTCGGCGTCCGCGGCTCCCGGACGGCCTACGACCCCGCCCTGAGCGCCGACGGCGTCGTCGTCGCCTACCAGACGACCGACGACCGCGGGCGCGGCGGTCGGTCCGAGAACGCGCTCGAGGTGCGCGACCGCCGGACCGGGGCGGTGACGCGGCTCGGCGTGGGAGGCGATGGCGCCGCGCTGTTCGAGCCTCGCCTCAGCGGTGACGGGCGGCGCATCGCCTTCACGACGGCCGACGGCGGCTCCGAGATCCACGTCCGAGACCTCCCGGCCGGTCCGACGACCCGGGTCGCGCGGGCGGCGCGCGAGCCGTCGCTCTCCGCGGACGGGCGGCTCGTCGCCTACACGACCGGGCGCGACGGGCGCTCGGTGCTCGCCGTCCGCGACCTCGCGTCGGGCGCTGTCCGGCGGCTGACGACGACGGCCGACGGCCACGCGGTCGACCCCGAGATCACGCCGGACGGGCGCTTCGTCGTCTACGCCCGGCGACGCGGGAGGCGCGCGCGGGTCCACCTCGCCGACGTGCGCACCGGCGAGACGGTCGTCGTCAGCCCGGCGGACGGGGGCGCGGCGAGCGAGCCCGACGTCTCGGCGGACGGCACCCGCGTCGTCTACACGACGACGGCGCGCCTCGGCGGGAAGCCTCGCGGGACCCCGGGGGTCGTGCTCGCGGACCTGCGAACCGGGAC
The DNA here is from genome assembly GCF_059438195.1 of Paraconexibacter sp. Lineage (NCBI taxonomy): Bacteria > Bacillati > Actinomycetota > Thermoleophilia > Solirubrobacterales > Paraconexibacteraceae > Paraconexibacter > Paraconexibacter sp. Next base: position 1,930 of record NZ_JBLKKY010000025.1, on the reverse strand, counting down.
GACCACGCTCCTCAGCTCGCACGATCCGATCAAGGCGGGACCCGGCGCGAAGGCGGCGCGGCGCGCGGCCGCGGCACGCGCCGGCAGGCCGCCGCTCCGCGAGCTCGCGCCGTAGGGCACCGCGAGCGCGTGGCGGACCACGCGCTCCCGAGGCCGGGGCGGGGCCGGAGCCGCGGCCCCGGCAGGCGTCGTCACGCGCGCGGCCCGAGTGTGAGCGACAACACGGTCCTCATACCTACCAGGGGTATACGCTGCCGCTCGTTCATATACCCCCCTCCCGTATGACGAGCCTCCCTCACGACCGACTCCTCCGACGCACCCGCCAGGACGGCGGGGTCCCTCGGCGAGAGCAGCGCGGAGCGCTGCGTGTCCGCCGAGCAGCGCAGGGGAGGCGGTCGAGGGGCGAGCCGTCACGGGCCGGACAGATGAAGGGACACCTCATGCCTGCCGCAGACCCGCGGCGCTGGACGGCCCTCGCCGTCATCGCGCTCGCGCAGTTCGTCGTCATCATGGACACGTCGATCATCGGCGTCGCCCTCCCCGAGATCCAGCGCGATCTCGGGTTCTCGCCGGAGAGCCTCTCGTGGGTGTTCAACGCCTACGTCGTCGCCTTCGGCGGCCTCCTGCTCCTCGGCGGCCGGCTCGCGGATCTCCTCGGCGCCCGTCGCGTCTTCGCGGTCGGCTGGGGCGTTCTCGCCGTCGGGTCGCTCGCCGCCGGTCTCGCCGACTCCGTCGGCGTCGAGGTCGCGGCACGCGCGGTCCAGGGCGTCGGCGCCGCTCTCATCGCGCCGTCCGCGCTCGCGCTCCTCATGGCGCTCTTCTCTCACGACCCGCGCGAGCTCGTGAAGGCCTTCGCCATCTACGGGGCGGCCGCGCCGGCCGGCGGGACGGCCGGCGTCTTCCTCGGGGGCGCTCTCACCGAGTGGACGAGCTGGCCGTGGATCTTCTACCTCAACATCCCGATCGCCCTCGGCGTGCTCGCCGTCACCGGTCGTCTCATGCCGGCCCTCGGCGGGCGCCGCGGCACCGTCGACGTCCTCGGCGCCGTCCTGGCGACGGCGGGTCTCGCGGCGGTCGTCCTCGGCGTCGTGCGCGCCCCGGACGAGGGCTGGGGCGCGACCGCGACGCTCGTCCCGGTCGCCGGCGGGGTCGTGCTGCTCGCCGCGTTCCTCGCTCTCCAGTCGTCGCGGCGGGAGCCGCTCGTGCGGCTCGGCCTCTTCCGCGCCCGGAACCTCGCGGCGGCGAACGCGAGTCAGCTCCTCCTCGGCGCCGCATGGATCCCGATGTGGTTCTTCCTCAACCTCTACCTCCAGCAGGTGCTCGGGTACGGGGCGTTCGCGGGCGGAGCGGCGCTCCTCCCGATGACCGCCGCGATCATGGTGCTCATGGTCCTCGCCGCTCCGCGTCTCGAGGCGCGGCTCGGCGCCCGGCCCATGGTCGTCGGCGGCCTCGTGCTGCTCGGGGCCGGCCTCGCGGTGCTCTCCCTCGCGCGTGCGGAGGGGAGCTTCGTCGTCGACGTCCTCCCGGGCTCGCTCCTCGCCGCGACCGGCATGGCGCTCGCCTTCATCCCGTCGCTGGGGACCGCGATCCGCTCGGTGCCTCCGGAGGAGGGCGGCCTCGCCTCCGGCATCGTCAACACCGCCTACCAGGTGGGATCGGCTCTCGGGCTCGCGGCGATGACCGCGGTGGCGAGCGCGTCGGGCGCGGATGCCGTCGGCGACGTCGGGGCCCTCACCGACGGGTTCTCCGCGGCGTTCCTCGGCGCGGCCGGCATCGCCGTCGTCGGAGCGGTCGTGGCCGCCGCGACGCTGCGGACCGAGGCGCGACCGCTCGAGGAGGTCGCCGAGGAGCCGCGTGAGCTCGTCGCGGCGTAGTCGCGGCCGGTCCGCGGCCCCATGCATGTCGTGAGGTAGCGTCGGGCGCGTCGTGG
>NZ_JBLKKY010000024.1:0-56462 GCF_059438195.1 Paraconexibacter sp. | reverse complement strand
ACTGTCTGGGCTGCCTGGCCTGCGTGCCCGCCTGCCCCTCCGGGGTCGCCTACGCGCCGACGGCGGGTGCCGGCCGGGCGCAGGCCCGCACCGGGCCCTCGGTCGCCGCGGCCCGGACCGAGCCCGTGCTCGCTCCCGCGGCCCTCACCGGCACCCCGTCGCTCACGCTCGCCTTCGCGTCGTTCGAGGCCGCCCCGGACGTCGAGGCGCGCGGTCGCGATCGCGGTCGCGACGGCGCGGGCGCACGGGGCGAGGACGAGGCCGGCGAGAAGGCCCGCGAGGCGGGCGAGGCTCGCGGCAAGGGCGAAGGTCGCAGGAACGGCAAGGGCTCCGGAAAGGGCCGCAAGAGCGGCGAGAAGAGCCGTGGCCGCAAGGGCGGCAAGGCCGGACGGCGCGCACGCGGCGCGTCCGGCGAGCGTCGCGGCGGCACGGGTCGCGGCGGCGGCGGCGCTCAGTCGCCGCGCGCCCCCGTGGCGGTCGCCGCCTCCGCCGGCGGCGGGCCCGCGCCCGCCGGGCGCGGCCGGGGTGCCGGCGGGTCGTCCGGCGGCGGGCACGCGAAGAAGAGCGCGTCGTCGCCGAAGCGCGGCGGGCCGAAGCCCCGCGCGAGCACTCGCGCCACCCCGCCCGGCGGGCAGGCCACTGATCGCCGCGGTGGCGGCAAGCGCGACAAGTCGCGGGGCGATGCGCCCGGGAAGGCCGCGCCCGGCGGCAAGGGCGAGGGCGGCAAGGGTGGCCACGAGAAGGGCGGCGGCGACGGGAACGGCAAGGGCGGCGACCGCCGGTAGCGATCCGGGCGGCGGGCGGCGGGCCCACAGGCGCTAATGTGACGCCCCCGTCATCTTTCCCCGCTCAGGAGGAGTCCGTCCCATGGCCAAGCAGCCCCGCTCCCTCGCCGGCAAGGTCGTCGCGATCACTGGGGGCGCCCGCGGGATCGGCAAGGAGACCGCACGTCACCTCGTCCGCGAGGGGGCGAAGGTGTCCATCGGCGATCTCGACCACGACCTCGCGAAGCAGACGGCGGAGGAGCTCGGCCCGAACGTCGTCGCCTTCCCGCTCAACGTCACCGACCGCGCGTCGTTCAAGGCCTACCTCGACGGCACGGAGGAGGAGCTCGGACCGATCGACGTCCTCGTCAACAACGCCGGGATCATGCAGCTCGGTCGCTTCCTCGAGGAGGACGACGCGACGACCCAGCGCCAGATCGACATCAACGTCAACGGCGTGCTCTGGGGCATGAAGGAGGTCCTCCCGCGGTTCCTCGACCGCGGGACCGGCCACCTCGTCAACATCGCGTCGAGCGCCGGCAAGGGCGGCTTCCCGGGCGGCGCGACCTACTGCGGGACGAAGCACTTCGTCGTCGGCGCGAGCGAGGCGGTCCGCGCCGAGCTGAAGGACACTCCGATCGAGGTCTCGTGCGTCATGCCGGTGGTCGTGAAGACCGAGCTCGCGACCGGGCTCCAGCCGACCCGCGGCGTGAAGCACATCGAGGCCGGCGACGTGGCCGAGGCGATCGTCGACGCGCTCAAGTTCCCGCGCTTCGACGTCTTCGTGCCGAAGTCCGTCGGCGCGATCACCGCGGCGATGGGCGTCCTCCCGCGCCGTGGCCGCGAGGCGATCGCCTCCGCGCTCAAGGCCGACCGCGTCCTCCTCGAGGCGGACGCGAACACGCGTCGCGCCTACGAGCTGCGCGCGTCACGCTCGGAGCCGGGTCTCGAGCCCGGCGACGAGGCGAAGCAGCTCACCGAGTAGCGCCGCCACGCCCGTCGCGGCTCGTTGTCGGCACCGGGGCCGCCTACTAGGGTGGTTCCGGTGCCGGCGGCCACGACGCGACGATGAGCGACGGTCAGCTCCTCCTCGCGGGCGGCGCCCTCCTCGCCCTCGGCCTCCTCGCCTCGCTCCTCGCGGGCCGGCTCCGCATCCCCGGCCTCGTCCTCTTCCTCGCGCTGGGGATGATGCTCGGGTCCGACGGGGTCGGGGAGGTCGACTTCTCCGACTACGAGCTGGCGAAGACCGTCGGCATCATCGCGCTCACCCTCATCCTCTTCGAGGGTGGGCTCGCCGCCGGGTGGCCGGAGATCCGCCCCGTCCTGGGGCCGTCGATCTCGCTCGCGATCGTCGGGACGGCGACGACCGCGCTCGTCACGGGCCTCGCGGCCGCGTGGTTCCTCGGGCTCTCGCTGGAGGAGGGCCTCCTCCTCGGCGCGATCCTCTCCTCGACGGACGGCGCGGCGATCTTCGCCCTCCTGCGCGGGTCGACGCTGCGCCGCCGGCTCGCGCGGTCGCTCGAAGGCGAGGCGGGATTCAACGACCCGGTGGCCGTCCTGCTCGTGCTCGGCTTCGTCGAGGTCATCAGGGACCCCGGCCACGGGCCGATCGACTTCCTCGCGGACTTCGTCGTCGAGCTCGGGATCGGCGCGGTCGCCGGACTCCTCGTCGGATGGCTCGCCGTCGAGGCGTTCCGCCGTGCGCAGCTCGCGAGCGCGGGGCTCTTCCCGGTGGCGTCGCTCGCCGCGGCGGGGGTCGCCTACGGCGGCGCCGACGTCCTCCACGGCTCCGGCTTCCTCGCGGCGTACCTCGCCGGTCTCGCGCTCGGCGGGGCGTCGATCCCGGCCAAGCAGACGATCACCGCGTTCCACGAGGGGCTCGCGTGGGTCGCGCAGCTCGGCATGTTCTTCACGCTCGGCCTGCTCGTCTTCCCCTCGCGGCTCGGCGACGTGTGGCTGGAGGGCCTCGCGATCGCCCTCGTCCTCGTCGTCGTCGCCCGGCCCCTCGCGGCGTTCGTCGCGACGTCGTTCCAGGGCTTCTCCGGCCGCGAGCGCGTCGCGCTCGGCTGGGCGGGCCTGCGCGGCGCGGTGCCGGTCGTCCTCGCGACCTTCCCGGTCATCGAGGGCGTCCCGCGCAGCGAGGAGTTCTTCACGATCGTCTTCTTCGCGGTCGTCGCCTCGACGCTCCTCCAGGGAGCGACGTTCGAGACGGCGGCGAAGCGGCTCGGCGTGACGACGAACGAGCCGGCGCTCCCGCGCGTCCTGCAGGAGGCGGGGACGATCCGGCGGCTCGGGGCCGAGGTCGTCGAGTACGTCGTGCACTCGGACGACGCGGTCGTCGGCGTGAAGGTCCGCGATCTCGGCCTCCCGCGCGAGGCGCTCGTCAACGTCATCGTCCGCGGCGACGAGGCGATCCCGCCGCGCGGCGCGAACACGATCGAGGCGGGGGACAGCGTCCATCTCTTCGTGCGCTCCACGGTCTCGAACGAGATCCGCGATCTGCTCGAGCGCTGGCGGACCGGTCCGATCGGCCCGAAGCCGCGGCCGCGCCGGGCGCCGCGGGCCTACGCGTCGCCGTTCACGGTCGGGCCGTGGGACGCCGCGGACGGCGACCCCTCCGACCCGAAGACGGTCGCGGGCCGCGAGGTCGTCGACCGGCTGCGCCTCCGGCGCGACCGCCCCGGCGCCCTCGTCCTGCTCGACGACGGCGTCCTCGCCGTCACCGGGGAGACGGTCGCCCTCGGCCGCCGGGACCTCCTCGCCGGCTACGCCCGCCGCCGGCTCGCGCGGGCGACCGCCGACTCGGACCGCGCCTGGTGGGCGGAGGTCATCGGCGCCGTCGCCCGCTGACGGCCGGGCGGCCCCTCAGCGGCCCTCGCGCAGCCACTCCGCGATCCGGGCGCCGACGACCGGGCCGCGGTCCTCCTGCAGGAAGTGGGAGGCGCCCTCGATGACCTCCGGGGGCGGGGCGTGGATGATCTCCGCGAAGCGCTCGCCGTTCTTCAGCGGGAGGATCGGGTCGCCGTCCGCCCAGAGGAGGAGCCGGGGGCGCGTGTCGGACGGGTCGCCGAGAGCGTTGAGGACGCGCTGGCCGGCCTCGGCGCCCTCGCCGTCGGGCGTGAGCGGGATCATGAGCGGGAACGCGCGCGCCCCCGCCTTCGCCGCCGGCTCCGGGAACGGGGCGTCGTAGGCGGCGAGGACCTCGTCGGCGACCGGCTGGGCGCAGGCGCCCTTCACGAGCATCGAGATCGGGAGGTCCTCGGTGCGCTCGACGAACGCGCGGAAGTTCTCCCACGCCTCGCTCATCCGCTGCTTGCCGGTGAAGAGCCCGGTGTCGAGGACGACGATCCGCGAGAAGCGCTCCGGCATCTCGACGGCGAGACGGAGCCCGACCGGCCCGCCCCAGTCGTGGACGACGATCGTCGCGTCGCGCAGGTCGAGGTGCGTCATGAGCTCGCTCATGACCGCGACGTGGCGGTCGTAGGTGTACCAGGCGATGTCGGTCGGCTTGTCGGAGCGGCCGAAGCCCGCCATGTCGGGCAGGATGCAGCGGAAGCCCGCCTCCTCCACGGGCGGGTAGGTCGTCCGCCAGAGGAACGACCAGGTCGGCTCGCCGTGCAGGAAGACGACCGGCGTCCCGTCGCGAGGACCTTCGTCGACGTAGGCGATGCGCAGGCCCTCGCCGGTCTCGAAGTAGTGCGGCGGGGCGTCGAAGTCGGGGATGCCGGCGAAGCGCTCGTCGGGGGTGCGGACGATCTCGGTCATGCGAGCGACCCTATCGCCCACCCTGCGGCGAGAGCCGCCGCTCCTGTCGCGGTGGCGAGCGCGACGAGGCGGGCGGCCGGCGCGAGGTCGTGGTGGCGCGCGATGCGGTCGGCCTCGACCATCCAGGTCGAGAAGGTCGTGAACGAGCCGAGCGCCGCGGTGCCCCCGTAGAGGAGGACGTCGTCGCCGGCTCCCGCGCCGACGAGGAGGCCGAGCACCGCCGAGCCGGCGACGTTGACGGCGAGCGTCGCGCGGGCCCCGCCCCCGAGCCGACGCGTCGCGAGGACGCGGGCGAGCGCGCCCGCGGCGGAGAGCACGGCGATCGCGACGGCGGTCACGCCGGCCCCGCGGGCGTCCGGCCGCCCGCCGCGGCGAATCCGGTCCGCGCGGCGACGAGGCCGGCGGCGAGGGTCACCGCGAGGTAGGAGAGGCCGATGACGACGTCGCCGTCGCGGACGAGACGCACGACCTCGAGCTGGAGCGTCGAGAACGTCGTCAGGGCGCCGCAGAGGCCCGGGCCGAGGAACGCGCCCGCCCGGATGCCGAGCCGGCGCCGGGGGTGCGCGGGGTCCGCGTGGAGGAGCCGCGCGGCGACCGCCCCGAGGAGGAGCGCCCCGGCGACGTTGGCGAGGAGGGTCCCCCAGGGCCACGCGCCGTCATCGGCGCCGGCGCCGAGGCCCTCGGCGAGGCCCCACCTCGCGAGCCCGCCGAGCGCGCCGCCGCAGGCGACGGCGAGGAGCGCGGCGCGATGCTCGGATCGCATCGCCGCCGCGCGCGGGTCAGGCCGCCGCGTCCTTCTCGACGCTGCGGACGGGGCGCTGCAGCTCCTTCCAGCGCTCGCTCGCCTCTTCGATCGTCGTGATCGCGGCCTCGCGCGAGTGCCACCCGTCGACCATGACGTGCTTGCCCTCGGGCTGCTTGTAGATCGCGAAGAAGTGCGCGATCTCGTCCCGCAGCGGCTGGGGGAGGTCGTCGAGCGAGTTCATGTGGTTCCAGTTCGGATCCTCCAGCGGGACGCAGAGGACCTTGTCGTCGACGCCCTTGTCGTCGCGCATGCGGAAGAGCGCGATGACCTTGACGGGGATGACGCAGCCGGGGAACGTCGGCTCCGAGACGCACACCATCGCGTCGAGCGGGTCGCCGTCCTCGCCCATCGTGTCCGGGATGAAGCCGTAGTCGGTGGGGTAGACGACGCTCGAGAAGAGGAAGCGATCGAGCTTGATCGCCCCGAGCTCCTCGTCCCACTCGTACTTGTTCCGGCTCCCCTTCGGAATCTCGACGAGGCAGTGCAGTCGGTCGGGTGACATTGCCGAAAGGGTAGGGAGAAGGACGCGCAGGCGGCGGGTCGGGGCACGCGGCGGCCCCCTTCCGACGGGGGATCGATCACCCGGCGTGACCGCGGCCCGCTGATAGGTTCGCTCCGTGTTCCGGGGGATCGAAGGTCCGGGGCCGCGCGCCCGCGGATGGATCGGCGGCCTCGCGACGGCCGCCCTGCTCGCGTTCGCGCCGTCGGCGGGTGCCGCGACGTTCACGGTGACGACCAATGCCGACAGCGGGGCGGGATCGCTGCGGCAGGCGATCGACGACGCGAACGGCGCTCTCGGTGCCGACACGATCAACTTCAACGCCGGCATGGAGATCGCGCCCGCGACCGCCCTGCCGCAGATCACCGAGCAGGTGACGATCGCGGGGACCGCCGACGCGTGCGCCGACGCGGCCCTCGGCGTGGAGATCGACGGCGGAGGCGGGGCCTTCGCCGGCTTCGACATCGGACGCGATGCGACCGGCACGCGCATCTGCCGCCTGTCGATCGTCGGCTTCGCGGGGAACGGGATCGTCACCGCCGCGGACGACACGCTCATCACCGGCAACCTCATCGGCGTCGACGGGTCGGGGTCGGCGGACGCGAACGCCACCGGCGTCTACGTGCAGGACACGCTCGACGGGGTGGACGGCGTCACGATCGGCGGGACCGGCGTCGCCGGGAACGTCATCTCCGCGAACACGAACGCCGGCGTCGCCTTCCGCGGGGTCGGGAGCGGCCACCGCGTCATCGGGAACCGCATCGGCACCGACACGTCCGGCACCGCCTCCCTCGGGGCCCAGGCGTGGGGCGTCGACGTCGCCGACGGCATCGACGTCACGGTCGGCGGGACGGCCGACGCCGAGGGCAACCTCATCTCCGGCAACGGCAGCGCCGGCGTCTACATCGCCGAGGGCCGCGTCGAGGGCAACCTCATCGGGACGAACGCCGCCGGGACCGGCGCCGTCCCGAACGGGACGTCCGGGGTGTACGCCCGCGGGGACGGCGTCGTCGTCGGCGGCACGACGAGTCGCGCCGGCAACACGATCAGCGGCAACGGCTCCTACGGCGTCTTCGTCACCGAGCCGGCGACGATCCAGGGCAACCGCATCGGGACGGACGCGTCGGGGACGGCGGCGCTCGCGTCGCCCCAGGACCGCGGCATCTACCTCCTCTCGAACGCCGGCGGCTCGCTCATCGGCGGATCGGCGGCCGGCGCGGTGAACGTCATCTCGGGCAACGCCGACGAGGGCGTGTACGTCTCGGGGGTCGACGGCGTCGTCGTGCAGGGCAACCTCATCGGCACGGACGCGACCGGGACGTCCGCGGTCCCCAACGACACCGGCGTCGAGACGACGGGTGCGAACACCCTCGTCGGCGGTGCGGGCGCGGGCGAGGGCAACCTCATCGCCGGGAACACGAACGCGTCGGACATCGGCAACGGCGTCTACGACCTCGGCACCGGCACGACGATCCAGGGCAACCAGATCGGGCTCGCCGCGGACGACACGGCGCTGGCCAACGACCGCGGCATCCGGCTCGGATCCATCTCCGACCGCGCGCAGATCGGCGGGACGACGGCCGGGGCGGGGAACGTCATCAGCGGCAACGACATGAGCCAGACGACGAGCGCGGGGATCCTGGCGGGGCAGAACAGCGCGAACGCGACGATCCAGGGCAACGTCATCGGGCTCGCGCCCGACGGCGTCACCCCGCGGCCGAACGACAGCGGGATCCGCGTCGACAAGTCGATCGGCATCACGATCGGCGGCGGCTCCGCCGGTGCCGGCAACGTCATCGCGGGCAACTCGCGGGTGGGCCTCACGATCTCAGGCGGGACGACCGAGAACCCCGTCGTCCAGGGGAACATGATCGGCACCGACGCGGCCGGCTCCCTCGACCTCGGGAACGGCCAGCAGGGCGTCTTCCTCACCAACGCGACGAACGCGCTCATCGGCGGGACCGGCACGGGCGAGGGGAACGTCATCGCCCACAACGGCTTCGAGGGCATCGACGCCGGTCCCGGGAGCGGGACGCTGCTCGGCGCGCGCTTCCTCGGCAACCGCATCTTCGACAACGGCGAGGTCGCGGTCGACCTCGAGGGCGGCGTCGCCGGAGAGGGCCCCGACGCGAACGACCCGGGGGACGTCGACGACGACACGAACCCGAACCGCCTGCAGAACTTCCCCGTGCTCACCGCGGCGGTGACCGACGGCTCGCAGAGCGAGATCGCCGGCACGATCGACACGACGCCGGGCCACACGATCCGCGTCGAGCTCTTCTCGAGCGCGGCGTGCGACGCGTCGGGGTTCGGCGAGGCCGAGCAGCTCCTCGGGTTCGTCGACGTCATCGCGGGCTCGGGTCCGACGCCGTTCACCGCGAACGTCGCCGGCACGACCGCGGGCCACGCCGTCACCGCGACGGCGACGAACTTCACGACCGGCGACGGCTCCGAGCTCTCCCAGTGCCTCACCGCGCAGGCCGGGACCTTCGCGCCGCCCCCGGCTCCGCCCGCGCCGCCGGCCCCGCTCCCGCCGGTCGCGGCCCCGCCGCCCGCCGTCCCGGTCGCGCCCATCGCGGCCGCCGTGCCTGTCACGCCGAAGTTCCCGGCGAAGCTGCGCGTCCTGCGCGCCGGCATCGTCGACGGGAAGCTCGACATGCTCATCGAGATCACCGGCCGCGCGGAGACGCCCGGCGCCGAGCTCGAGCTCGAGTACGAGTCCAACGGCACGACGTCGACGTTCACGGTGCCGATCGAGGACCGTCAGGTGAAGGTCCTCGAGAAGCTGCCGTCGAAGCAGGCGAAGCTCGACACCGGGATCGTCGAGGTGACGTACGCGGGCAACGACGTCGTCGCGCCGGACGAGGTGCGGCTCCGCGCGGCGAGCGGCAAGTCGAAGCTCACGCGGGGCACGGTGAAGATCGAGAACGGGAAGCTCGTCGTCGACGGCACGATCGCGTCGCAGGCGAAGGGCGTCGTCCGCGTGCGGATGCAGTACGACGAACCCGACGGGAGCACAGGGTTCCTCTTCTGGAACGCGACGATCGCCAAGGGCGAGTGGGGCATCGAGGAGACGCTCCCCGCGCAGGCGGCGGCGGGAGGCCATCTCTCGATCCAGTTCACGGGCTACCTTCCCGAGGCGCTGCGCGGCGAGCAGACCTCGAAGCAGGTCCTGCCGTAGAACCGCTCGCGGAAACCGGATCTTCCCCTACGCAGGGGCTTCTCGGCGGGGCGGGGAGATCGCGCGCGGAGCGGTAGCTTTCCCGCCGATGTCCGACGAGATCATCAAGACGTCCATCGACACGGTCCGGACGCTCGCCATCGACGCGGTCGAGGCGGCGAACTCGGGGCACCCGGGGATGCCGATGGCGATGGCGCCCGTCGCCTACGTCCTCTTCGCCGAGGTGATGTCGCACGACCCGAAGGACCCCGCGTGGGTCGATCGCGACCGCTTCGTCCTCAGCGCCGGTCACGGCTCGATGCTGCAGTACGCCGCGCTGCACCTCTCGGGCTACGACCTCTCGCTCGACGATCTCAAGGCGTTCCGGCAGTGGGGGTCGAAGACGCCGGGCCACCCCGAGCGCGACTTCCACGGCGGGCAGCCCCTCACGCCGGGCATCGAGGTGACGACCGGCCCGCTCGGCCAGGGCTTCGCGAACGGCATCGGTCTCGCGATGGCCGAGCGCTTCCTCCGCGAGCGCTTCGGCTCCGAGGTGCAGGACCACCGCACGTACGCGATCTGCTCGGACGGCGACCTCCAGGAGGGGATCGCCTCCGAGGCCGCGTCGCTCGCCGGCCACCTCGGCCTCGGCCGCATCGTCTACGTCTACGACGACAACGACATCTCGCTCGACGGTCCGACCTCGCTGAGCTGGAGCGAGGACGTGACGAAGCGCTTCGAGGCCTACGGCTGGCACGTCCTCACGGTCGAGGACGCCGAGGACGTCGACGCGATCCGCGGGGCGCTCGCCGCCGGCCGGGCCGAGGAGGAGCGGCCGACGCTCATCCGCGTGCGGTCGGTCATCGGCTACCCGTCCCCGAACCGCAAGGGCACGTCGAAGGCCCACGGCGCGCCGCTCGGCGCCGACGAGGTGCGGGCGACGAAGGAGGCGATGGGCTGGGATCCCGACGCGGTCTTCCACGTGCCCGACGGCGTCTACGAGTGCTTCGGCGCGGCCGGCCGTCGCGGCGCCGAGGAGCACGCGGCGTGGACCGAGCGCTACGAGACGTGGCGGGGCGAGGACGCGGCGCGCGCCGCGGCGTGGGACGCGGGCTGGAAGGGCCGCCCGGTCGCCCCGCTGACGAGCGTCCTCCCGCGCGACGCCGAGGACTTCGGCAAGGACTCGATCGCGACCCGCGCCGCCGGCAAGGCGGTGATGGAGGCCTTCGCAGAGCACGTCCCGACGTTCGTCGGCGGGGCCGCGGACCTCTCCAGCTCGACGAGCACGATGGTGCCCGGCGGGGACGCGGAGACGTACTGCAGGGAGCACGCGGGCCGCAACGTCTTCTTCGGCGTCCGCGAGCACGGCATGGGCGGCGTCGTCAACGGCATGGCGGCGCACGGCGGCGTCGTGCGGCCCTACGGATCGACCTTCCTGCAGTTCTCCGACTACATGCGCGGCGCGATCCGCCTCAGCGCGCTCCAGCAGCTCGACGTCGCCTGGGTGTTCACGCACGACTCGGTCGGCCTCGGCGAGGACGGGCCGACCCACCAGCCGGTCGAGCACGTCGCCGCCCTGCGCGCGATCCCCGGCCTCACGGTCATCCGGCCCGCCGATGCCGGCGAGGTCTCCGAGGCGTGGCGGGTCGTCCTCGAGGACGTCGAGGGCCCCGCGGCCCTCGTCCTCACCCGTCAGGGTCTCCCTGTCCTCGACCGCGAGGAGCTCAACGCGGCCCGCGGTCTCGCCTCGGGCGCCTACGTGCTCCGCGAGCCGGAGGGCGAGGAGTCCGCGGTCATCATCGCGACGGGCTCCGAGGTCCACGTCGCGCTCGAGGCGGCGACGACGCTCGCCGGCGAGGGCGTCCACGCGCGCGTCGTCTCGATGCCGAGCTGGGAGCTCTTCGAGAAGCTCGACGCCGCCGCCCAGGACGACGTGCTGCCGCCCGACCTGCCCACGGTCTCGATCGAGGCGGGCGTGACCTTCGGCTGGGATCGGTTCGCGGACGTCCCGATCGGGATCGACCGCTTCGGCGCGAGCGCGCCGGGCCCCGAGGTCCTCGAGCGTCTCGGCATCACGCCGACCGCGGTCGTCGACGCGGTGAAGGAGCTCATCGCCGAGCAGTCGTAGCCCGCCCCCCCCTGACGAAACTCACGCCCAGCGTGAGGAACGTCAGGCGGGCGGAGGGTGTTGCCGAGACGTCGCGGATTCTGCGCGTGGTCTCCGCAGTCGCGTCTTGAGCCGTCGCAGCGTCCTGGCGGACGCTCCGTGGCATGCCGCGCCGTCGCCCTCATCCGCACGACCCTGACGAAACTCACGCTGGGCGTGAGGAACGTCAGTCGCGCGGGGCCTGGCGGCGTGCTGCGGCGATCGCCACCTCGTGCGAGGGCGCGATCGGCCTCGACGAGATGCGTGGCGCCGGCCTCACGGCGCCGCAGGTCTGGCGGGCGTGCCTCGCCGGTCGGCTGTTCCGCCGCTACCGCGCCGTCTATCTCCTCGGACACGAGTTCACGACCGAGCGCGCGCGCCTCTTTCTCGCGATGAAGGCGCTCGGGCGGGCCGCCGTCCTCTCGCACGCCTCCGCCGCGGCGTTCTGGGGTCTGCTCCGGCGCTGGGACGGAGCCGTCCACATCACCGTCCCGACGCAGCGGCGTCCGCGGCGGGGCATCGTCCTCCACGTCGCCGAGCTCGACCCCCGCCGAGACGTCGTCCACCGCCGCGGGTTCGCGGTCACCACGGTCGTGCAGACGCTCGCCGACTGCGCCGGCACGGTGGCACCGCCGGTGCTCGAGGCCATGATGAGCGAGGCCGAGCACCTCGGCATGCTCACGCCGCGGGCGGTCGAGCAGATCAGGGCGGCCGTGAAGGGCCGCCCCGGGGCGCGTGCCCTCACGCGACTCCTCGACGCCCGCGACCCCGGCCGGGGCCGGACCCGCGGCTGGCTCGAGCGCCGCTGGGCTCGCTTCGCCCGCGAGTGGGGGCTGCCGCGCTACCAGCGCGGGCGGCACATCGACATGGGCGCGGGTGAGATCCGGGAGATCGACGTCCTCTTCCCGGCGAACGGGACGCGCGGCCGGCGGATCGTCGAGCTCGACGTCTTCGCGACCCACGACGCGCGCCGGCAGCGGTTCGGCCGGGATCGACGCCGCGACAGGCGCCTCGTCGCCACCGGGGACCTCACGATGCGCGTCACCGAGGACGACTTCCTCCACCACGAGGTCGAGCTCGCCGAGGACGTATGGCGGTTCCTCGGGGACGAGGAGCGTGCCGACGCGATCCGCGACGGCGCACGGAAACCCCATCCCCACTGACGAAACTCACGCGCAGCGTGAGTTTCGTCAGGTTGGTGGGTCAGGCGAGCGTCATGCCGCCGGCGCCGTCGAAGCGGACGGCGCGGCCGATCGGGTCCTCGCCGTCGACGAACGCCACGACCGTCGAGGGGTCCTCGCTCTTGCCGACGGCGCGACGGCCGTCCTCCGTCACCCCGGTCGCGATCGCGAGCGTCGCGCGGCCGTCGCGGTCGTAGAGGGCGGTGTACGTCTCGACCGGCGCCGCGATCTCTTCGCCGACCACGACGTCGCGGCGCGGGAGGGCGTCGACCTGGGGCTGGGTGTCGAGGTTCGCGAAGGGCCGGGCCGGCCGCGTCAGCGGGCCGCCGAGGACGGCGATCCCGTGCTTCGTGAGGTACCAGCCGACCCCGGTCGCGACGCCGAGGCCCGCGGGGTCCCGCCGGAGCCGGTCGACGAGCGTGGCGAGCGAGTGGAGGACGTAGCCGTTCGCCGGGCCGCCCGCGAACGTGAGCCCGCCGGTCACGGTCGGCGCACGCTCCGGGTCCTCGAGGTCGACGCCCATCTCGCGGGCCGCGATCTGCACCGCGGACGGGAAGCACGAGTAGACGTCGAGGTGCGCGACCTCGTCGATCGTGACGCCCGCGTGGCCGAGCGCGGCCCGGCCGTTCGCCGCGATCGCGGGCGAGTGCGCGAGCGAGTCGCGCTCGGTCACGAACCAGTGGTCGGTCGACGTCGCGGTCGCGTGGACGGGGACCCAGCGCTCCTCCGGGATCCCGGCCGAGCGGGCGGCCCCGGCGCTCATGAGCAGGAGCGCCGCCGCCTGATCGACCGCGATGTTCGCGTTGAGGAGCTTCGGATACGGGTCGGAGACGAGGCGGTTCTCCGGCGACGGCGTGCCGAGGACCTCCGGGTCGACCGGCGGGTCGCGCGTCCACGCGTGCGGGTTCTCGCGCGCGACCTCCGCGAACCGCGCCCACAGGCGCGCGGCGCGGGCGCGCTGCTCCTCCCGCGTGCGTCCCTCGTCCGCGCGCAGCGCGTGCTCGAAGAGCGGGTAGTAGAAGATCGGCGCCATGAGGCCCGCCGCGGTCTCGGCCTCGTTCGACGGCTCGCGGTCGGACCCCACGCTCCACGTCGGCGCGGTGCCCTCGTCCTGCGTCGGCCAGCCGGTCGCCGGGCCGCCCTTCACCTCCGCCATGAACGCGGAGAACACCTCGGCGAACGAGATGAGCGCGGCGTCGGCCTCCCCCGCGGCGATCCGCGCCGCGAGGTCGCCGAGGAGCGCGACCGGCCCGGTCCCGCCCCGCGCCGTGCGGACGGTCGCCCGCGGCGAGATTCCGAGCTCCGCCGCCATCAGCGCCGCCGGGTCGGGCACCGGCCAGGAGAAGAGGTCGATCGACGCGGCGATCTCGACCTTCCCGAGGAGGACGCCGCTGCCGATCGACGCCTGCGCGTCGCGGACCGCCTCCCGGCCCACCTCGGCCATGAGGACGTGCGGCGCGGGGACCGGCCCGTCCTGCGGCCGCTGCGAGCGCTGCGCGGCGCCGACGAGGACGGGCGTACGGGGGTCGAGCTCGGTCATCGCTGCGGCAGAGTAGTGCGCCGCGCTCACCACCCGTCGGACGCCTCGCGGGGCGGTCGCGGCCGGGACGGTCCCGCGTCACTCCATCTCGGCGAGCACGATCCCGGCGTCCGCGCTGACGGTGACGTGGATCGCCGCGGGCTCCCGCACCCACGAGATGAGGTTGAGCGCGGTGAGCCGGTCGAGGAAGAACTGGAACGCCGCCGCCTGCGCACGCGACTCGTACTCCCGCAGCACGTCGAAGGAGTAGCCGGTCGTGTGGAGCGAGTAGTTGCGCGTCGCCTCGCGGTTGCGTCGCACGAGGACGCGCTGGTACTCGAGGTCGCGCGCCGTGCTCGTGACGACGAGCGGCTCCTCGGCGTCCGACAGCTCCTGCACGCCCGTCCCGATGTACTCGAGGACCGCGAGCGCCTCCGGCCGCAGCGCCCGGTAGAGGCGCTTGGACTGCTTCAGGCGCGGAGCGAGCTCGCCCATGTCGGGGTGGATCGCGAGCCCGTTGTCGGCCATCCGCTCGCGGTCGAGCCGGACGAGCGTCCCCGACGCCTGCGCGCGCCCGAGGTCGAAGGGGTCCTCGAAGATCTCCGTCGAGCCCTCGGGGTGGAGGACCTCCTCCGCGGAGTTCTTCGCGGTCATCAGGTCGGCGTGGCGTGCGAGGGCCTCGGGGTCCGCGCGCCAGCGCGCCATGAGGTCCCGCGCGGCGTAGACCCGCCAGAGGTACGTCGCCGAGTCGTCGCCGAGCGTCGCGAGGAAGCGGTGGGTCTCCGGGTGCCGCGCGGGCGTCGTGTCGAAGTACAGCTGCGCGTACGACGCCTCATCGTCGCCGAAGAGCTCGAGCGCGCGCTGCACGTTCCCGACCCCCATGTGGTAGCTGGCGAGCGCGAGATCGTCGCGGCCGAGCTGCTCCTTGGCGAACTTCAGGTAGCGGATCGTCCCCGCGAGCGCCTTCTCCGGGTCGAAGCGCTCGTCGACCCTCCGGCGGACGCGCCGCCGGGCCTCCGCCTTGCGCCCGCGCAGGATCCCGCGCGTCAGCCGCTCGCTCGCCTCGACGTCGACCTCCATCTCGAGGAGGTCCGTCGCGGTCCCCGCGAGGATCTGCGTGAGCCCCGCCGCCCCCTCGAGGTCGTCCGACGCCCGCGCGTTCGGCCGCCCTGCGCTCTCGAGGAGGACGAGCGCCTCGAGCGTGTCCGCGTCGATGATCCCGTCGGAGGTCGCCGCAGCCGCCTCGATCTCGTCGCGCCAGCGCGCGGTGCGCTCGGCGCTCGCGACGGCGCCGCCGGGGCTCTTCGCGTAGAGGACGTGCGCGAGGCCCTGCGTGGCGCGGGCCTCGAGGCTCTCCTCCGCCTCCGCCGAGAAGGCGAGGGGGTCGCGGCCCTCGTCGGGGTTCCCCGGCGTGAGCGGCTCGTCGCCGCCGAACGCGAGGACGCCGGCGGCGACGGGCGCGCCGATGATGAGGATCGCCGCGAGAGCGATGAGGAGGAGGCGGGGCCGGGAGAGGCGCCGCTCGGGCGGATGAGGCTCGGGGACCACTCCCTTTACGGTTCCACACGATGGAGATCAGCGCGCAGACGGAGCGGCTCGACCGCGACCTCATCCACCGGTTCCTCAGCGAGGAGGCGTACTGGTCGCGCGGCGTGAGCCGGGAGATGGTCGACCGCGCGATCGACAACTCCCTCTGCTTCGGCGCCTACGACGACGACGGCGCCCAGGTCGGCTTCTGCCGCGTCGTCACCGACCACGCGACCTTCGCGTGGGTCTGCGACGTCTTCGTCGTCCGCGAGGCGCGAGGTCGCGGGGCGGCGAAGGAGCTCATCGCGGCCGTCGTCGCGCACCCCTCCATGCAGGTCGTGCGCCGCATCGTCCTCGCGACCGAGGACGCCCACGGCCTCTACGAGAAGTTCGGGTTCCGGCCGCTCGACGACGTCTACAAGTGGCTCATGCGCCGGCCCGGTGAAGCTTCGGGCGCGTAGGATCACCGGCCATGGCCGGAACCTCCATCCCCGTCCCCCCGCCGGTCGAGGGCGCTCGCCGCTCATGGGTCGACGCCCGCGGCGTGCGCTTCCACGTCACGGAGTCCGGTCCGCAGGACGGCGTGCCCGTCCTCTGCCTCCACGGCTGGCCGCAGCACCACCTCGTCTGGCGGCCGCTCCTCGCCGACCCGCCCGCCGGCCTGCGGATCATCGCCCCCGACCTCCCCGGCTACGGGTGGTCGGGCCCGGCGCCGCACCGCTGGGCGAAGGAGGACGTCGCGACGGACCTCCTCGCCCTCATGGACGCGCTGGGCCTCTCCGGCCCCGTCGGTCTCGTCGGCCACGACTGGGGCGGCTGGATCGGGCACCTCCTCTGCCTGCGCGCCCCGGAGCGGTTCACCGCCTATCTCGCGGTGAACATCGCCCATGTGTGGAACGGTCCGCGCCAGACCCTCCCGCACCTCTGGCGCTTCGCGCAGTACCAGCCTCTCGTCGCGACGCTCGGCGTGCCCCTCCAGCGGCGCACCCCCGCCCTGCGCCTCCTCTTCCGCATGGCCCTGTCCGCCCCCGGCGCGATGAGCCCGCAGGACATCGCGCTCTACGCCGACCGCTTCCGCGACCCCATC
Source organism: Paraconexibacter sp. (assembly GCF_059438195.1). NCBI lineage: Bacteria > Bacillati > Actinomycetota > Thermoleophilia > Solirubrobacterales > Paraconexibacteraceae > Paraconexibacter > Paraconexibacter sp. Next base: position 40,009 of record NZ_JBLKKY010000024.1, on the reverse strand, counting down.
TGCGCCCGGGCGGCGACCGACACGTACCGCACGTTCCTCCTGCGCGAGCTGCCGGCGCTCGCGCGGCGCCCCGAGGGCCGCCGCTCGCAGGTCCCGACCCGCGCGCTGTTCGGCACGGGCGACGTCGCGATCCACCCCTCGCTCGCCGACCCGGCGACCGCGAACGCCGACGACTACACCCTCGAGCGGGTCGAGGGCTGCGGGCACTTCCTCCCCGACGAGCGTCCGGATCTCCTCGTCGAACGGGTGGGCGCGCTCTTCGCGACGACGTAGGGTCGTCCGTGCGACCGCGCACATCCGCGGTTCCAAGGCATCCCTCAGCGGGAAAGAGCACGTAGATCTCATATGGCCTCTCCTTCCGTGCGCCCCGGCGGCGTCTCCCTCGATCCCGACGCCCTCGGGCGCTACCTCGACGGCCCCCACGGCGAGATCCGCCGGCAGGTCCGCGCGCTCCTCGCCGAGCACGAGCCGGTCGGCGAGATCTCGCGGACGGCCCACCGCGAGCTCGTCATGGAGCGCATGCGCGGGTTCGCCGAGGCGGGCCTCACCGGCATCGGCTTCCCCGAGGCGGTCGGCGGGGGCGCCGACGCCGGGGGCGCCGTCGCGGCGATCGAGTCGCTCGCCCACGGCGACGTCTCGCTCATGGTGAAGTGCGGCGTGCAGTTCGGCCTCTGGGGTGGCGCGATCACCCACCTCGGCACGGAGGAGCACCACCGGGCCTACCTCCCGGCGACGATCGCCGGCGAGCTGCCCGGATGCTTCGCGATGACGGAGTACGCGCACGGCTCCGACGTCCAGTCGCTCGCGACGACCGCCACCTTCGATCCCGACGCCGACGAGTTCGTCATCTCGACGCCGGACGACGACGCGCGCAAGGACTACATCGGCAACGCCGCGCGGGACGGCCGCATCGCCGCGGTCTTCGCCCAGCTCGTCACCGGGGGCGAGTCGCACGGCGTCCACGCCTTCGTCGTCCCGCTCCGCGACGAGCACGGCGTCCCCCTCCCGGGCATCCGCATCGAGGACTGCGGACCCAAGCTCGGCCTCAACGGCGTCGACAACGGCCGCATCTGGTTCGACGACGTCCGCGTCCCGCGCGGCGCCCTCCTCAACCGCTACGCGGACGTCGATCGGGACGGGACCTACTCGAGCCCGATCGAGAACCCCGACCGTCGCTTCTTCACGATGCTCGGCACGCTCGTCCAGGGCCGCGTCGCGGTCGGCGGCGCGGGTCTGGCGGCGACGAAGAACGCGATGACGATCGCGGTCCGCCACGGCCTGCGCCGGCGCCAGTTCGGCCCGGACGGCGGGCGCAGCGAGGCGCTCCTCCTCGACTACCGCACCCATCAGCGTCGCCTCCTCCCGCGGCTCGCGGCGACCTACGCGCTCCACTTCGCGCAGGCGCGGCTCCTCGAGGACTTCCACCGCGTCTTCACCGACCCCGACGCCGACGAGCGCGACCGTCGCCGGCTCGAGACCTCCGCGGCGGGCATCAAGGCGCTCGCGACGTGGCACGCGACCGACACGATCCAGGCGTGCCGCGAGGCGTGCGGGGGCCTCGGCTACCTCACCGAGAACCGCTTCGCCGCCCTCAAGGCGGACACCGACGTCTTCACGACGTTCGAGGGCGACAACACGGTGCTCCTCCAGCTCGTCGCGAAGTCGCTCCTCACCGACTACAAGGACCAGTTCGAGGTCCTCGACGCCGCCGGCATGGCGCGGTTCGTCGCCGAGCAGGCGATCGACACCGTCGTCGAGAAGAGCCTCGCCCGGCAGCTCGTCGGCGCGCTCGTCGACGTCATCCCAGGCGTCGACGACGAGCGCGACGTCCGCGACCGCGACTTCCAGCTCGAGCTGCTGCGCTGGCGCGAGGAGCACGTCATCGGCGGCGTCGCGCGGCGCCTCAAGCGGGGCATCGACGCCGGCCACGAGCCGTTCGACGTCTTCGGCGCCTGCCAGGACCACCTCGTCACCGCGGCGCGCGCACACGTCGAGCGCGTCGTCTTCGAGGCGTTCTGCGACGCGGTCGAGCGGTGCGAGGACAGCTCGCTGCGCGCGTCGCTCGACCGCCTCAGCGACCTCTACGCGCTCTCCGTCATCGAGTCCGAGCGCGGCTGGTTCCTCGAGCACGGACGTCTCAGCGCGCAGCGCTCGAAGCGCATCACGCGAGAGGTGAACGACCTCTGCGACGAGGTGCGGCAGGAGGCCGGCGCTCTCGTCGACGCGTTCGGCATCCCGGACGCCGTGCTCGCGGCCCCGATCGCGACCTGAGGGGTCGCGACCGGGGACCGCGGGGCGCGGGGATCAGGCCGGGTCGCCGGCCGCGCCGGTGGGCGGGGTGAAGCTCGCCCCGGAGTCGGAGCCCTCCTCCGCGGCCGGCGGCGGGCCGCCGAACGGGCCGCCCGGGCCGTGATGGCCCCCGCGCCCGAAGGCGCCGCGCGGAGGCCTCTCGCCCGAGGCGAAGCGGTCGAACATCTCGTCGAAGCGCTCGAGCATCTCGGTGCGCTGGTCGGCGGTGAGCTTGTCGTCCTCGACCGCCTGCGCGAGCTTCTCCTCGACCTCCTTGCGGACGGCCGACTTCACGGCCGCGAGGCTCTTGCCCTCGGCCTTCGCGATCTCCTCGAGCGTGTCGCCGCCGCGGAAGCGGTCGATGAGCTCGGAGCGCTCGAGCCCGAGCGCCGTCGCCGCGGCGTCGACGATCTCGCCGGGGCCGCCGGGGCCGCCGGGGTGATGGCCGGGGCCGCGGCCGTGCGGCCCGCCGGGGAGCCCGAGGACCGTGCCGTGCTCGGCGCGGCGCTCCTTCATGCGCTCGGCCTGCGCCTCCGTGAGCTTGCCGTCGGCGACGGCCTCGTCGATCTGGGCGTCCTGGGCCTTCGCGAGCGCATCGCGCAGCTCGTCGCTGGAGACGTCGAGTCGCTTCGCGGCATCCGCGAGGACGGCGCTCTCGGCCTGCTTGCGCTCGTCGGAGGCCGTGGCGGCGATGGCGCCGGCGGCACCGGCGCCGGCCGCGAGGACGGCGGCTCCGGTGATCAGGAACTTGCGGGGGATCATCGGATCTCCTGTCGGTGGGTCGAGCGGGTCATGGCGCCGAGTATCGGATCGGTGCCTGAAGACGCCGTCTGCGCTCCCTGAGAGGAGACTGAGAATCCCGCCCGGGAACGACGACGGCGCCGGTCGGGGACCGGCGCCGTCATCAGGGGGAGGAGAGAGAGAGGGAGGAGCTAGGCGGCGACGGCGATGCCGGCGTCGACCTCGAGGAGGTCGATCTCGTCCACGGCGCGCCAGGCGTCGCGGACGTCGGTGAAGCCGCCGATGCGGCGGGCGCTGCCGCCTGCGAGGGTGTGGAGGACGACGCCGTCGGCGTCGTGCGTCAGGACGAGGCCGTCGCCGACGACGGGCCGGGACTCGGGGGAGGTGGGGGACATGGCGCCTCGCTTGGGTTCGGTTCTGGGTGGGGGGACGACGGAGCCGCTCACGCGCCTTCCGTCGGCACCCCCAAGCGTCCGACACGCGGCGCCTTTCAGGTGTGTCGGTGGGCACACAGGAGTGTGGTCCTCGACACACGACGTCGTCGGCGGGCGCAGATGCGACGCCTGTAGGCTCGCCGCCGGAGAGAGCCACCACCGAGGAGGTCCGCTGTGCCCCGATCCCACGTCGAGACGACCGCCGGCGAGGTCCCGATCGCCGACCTCGGGAGGACGCTCGTCCACGAGCACCTCCTCACGGTGAGCGACGTCGTCCGCTGCGAGTGGCCGCACGTCATGGACCGCGCCTCCGAGGAGCAGGCCGCGCTCGACGCGGTCGCCGCCGTCCAGGCGCACGGCGTGAAGACGTGGGTCGACCCGTCGGTGATGAACCTCGGCCGCAACGCCGGCTTCTCGCAGCGCATCGCGCAGGACACGAAGATCACCATGGTCCTCGCGACCGGCGCGTACGTGTACGAGAGCCTGCCGCGCTACTTCCGCTTCCGCGACGTGGGCGCGCTCGCCGACTGCTTCGTCCACGATCACGAGCAGGGCATCCAGGGGACCGACGTGCGCCCCGGCTTCCTCAAGTGCGCCGTCGACGAGCACGGCATCACCGAGGACGTCGAGAAGGTGCTGCGCGCCGTCGGCGAGGCGCACACGCGGACCGGGCTCCCGGTGATGAGCCACTGCCGGCTCAGCGGCGTCTCGCTCGGGCCCGAGGGCCCGATCCCGCCGACGCCCGAGGAGCGGCAGGAGGCGATCGACCAGACGCTGCGGCAGATCGAGATCCTGCGCGAGTGCGGTGTCCCCGCGAAGGCGATCATGCTCGCCCACGTCGGCGACTCGAGCGACATCGACGCGATCGAGCGCGTCCTCGAGACGGGCGTGTGGATCGGCATGGACCGCTACGGCCTCGACATCTTCAACCCGTCGCCCGCCCGCAACGAGACGGTCGCCGAGCTCGCGAAGCGCGGCTACGCCGACCGCATGGTGCTCGGCCAGGACTCCTGCTCGACGATCGACTGGTACCCGCCCGAGGTGATCGGGATGCTCGCGCCGAGGTGGTCGCCGACGCTGATCTTCGAAGAGGAGATCCCGGCGATGCGCGAGCTCGGAGTCACCGACGAGCACGTCGCCCAGATGCTCGACGTCAACCCGGGGGCGTGGCTGGCGGAGGGCGTGTGAGCCTGGGGGTGGCGGTCCGCTGAGCGGTACGGCCCGCCGCGCGGGGCCGTGGCGATCTCGAGGGGCGGGGGGCGAATCCAACGCGCGTTCGATTCGCCCCCTATATGGGCGTCAATCCAACGCGCGTTCGATTCGACCCCCGCGGTGGCTGATGTCCCGCGGGCGACCATAGCCCCGGCCCATCGACCACAGGAGGCGGAGCTTCACAAACGTAGCTACACCTGCGTATCATTCCCATCGCCATGACGACCACGCTTCCTCTCCCCCGCCGCCTCGCCGCCGCGACCCTCGTCGCCGCCATGGCCCTCGCCTCGGCGGCCGCGTGGGTCGTCAACCCGATCGCCTGGCTCTGGATCGCGTCCCAGATGCAGGAGGCCGGGCAGCCGTCGATGGGGCTCTACCTGCTCGTCCTCGCCGGCATCGCGGTGACCGCCGTCGTCCTCGGCTGGGCCCTCGCGCACATGAACCGCGTCCACGCCGACCTCACCGGGCGCGACATCGGCTACCGCGAGCGCCTCCCCTGGCTGCGCAGCATGCGCGACACGCCGGGCGACGTCCGCGGGAGCGTCCTCGAGTCCGTCATGGTCTGCTCGGTCGGCGTCGCGGCGCTCGTCACGGGCGTGTGGTTCTTCTTCTTCGCGGGCTCCTCGCTCCCGAGCTGAGCCGGCGCGCCGCGAACCGGCGCGCACGGGGATTCGGGTTTGCCACCCTGGGAATCCGTAGTGATGACTCATCCGTTCGGCCGGATGGTCCGATACACCTGACGAGACGATGACGCTGCCCAGCCTGATCGACGTGACGACGGACTTCGACGGCCTGCCGGTCGTCTCGGTCGTCTTCGACCTCGACATGCCGCAGGCCGACGCGGCCCTCCACGCGCTGCGCACGATCCGCGACGCGCGCTACCGCCACACCGAGGTCTCCACCGACGACGCGCTCGCCCTGCGCGAGATGACCTCGCTCGTCGACGAGCTCGCCGACCGCGAGGGCGTCGAGGGCGTCGGCCGTCACGAGGCGTCCGTCGCGCGGCTCGGTGTCCTGCGCGACGCGCTCTCCGAGTTCTCGCGCGCCGATCACCTCGAGCGCGAAGGGGACCAGCAGGCCTATCCGGCCGCGATCGCGCTCCTCGACGAGGTCGAGGACCTCCACGCCGACGCGGTCCACGCCGCGCTCACCGGCGAGCCGGTCGCGCGCTGAGGGCCCGCGGCGGCCGTCCCGCCGCCGCGCGCTGCGACGATGTCCTCGTGCCCGAGGTCCGTCATCCCCGCAGCGCAGGCCTCCTGCTCCACCGGCGCGACCCCGACGCCCGGCGCGTCCTCATCGCGCACATGGGCGGCCCGCTGTGGGCGAAGAAGGACGAGCGCGCCTGGTCGATCCCCAAGGGGGAGCACCCGGAGGACGAGGAGCCCATCGCGGCCGCGCGACGCGAGTTCGCCGAGGAGCTCGGCCTGCCGGCGCCCGACGGCACGGCCGTCGACCTCGGCGAGGTCCGCCAGCGCAGCGGCAAGCGCGTCCGGTGCTGGGCGGTCGAGGCCGATCTCGACCCGGACGCGATCGTCCCCGGCACGTGCGAGATGACGTGGCCGCCGCGCAGCGGCCGGACGATCACGATCCCGGAGGTCGACCGCGTCGCCTGGATGACGATCGACGAGGCGCGCCCGCGCCTCGTCGCCGGGCAGGAGGCGTTCCTCGACCGCCTCGTCGAGGCGCTCGGCGAGGCGCGCTGAGACCCGTGCGGGTCCTCGTCGTCAACGCCGGCTCGTCGAGCCTCAAGCTCCGCGTCGTCGGCGCGGCGGACGACCTCCGCTGGAGCCGCGACCTCCCCGCCCTCACGGGCGAGCGCCTCGCCGGCGCGCTGCGCGAGGCGCTCGACGAGGCGCCGCCCGTCGACGCCTGCGGGCACCGCATCGTCCACGGCGGCGACCGCTTCCGCGACCCCGCCGTCCTCGACGGCCCCGTGCTCGACGCGCTCGACCGCGTCGCCTCGCTCGCCCCGCTCCACAACCGCCCCGCCCTCGCCGCGGCGCGCGCCCTCGGCGAGGTCCGCGGCGACCTCCCCGCGGTCGCCTGCTTCGACACGGCCTTCCACGCGACGCTCGGCGAGGCGGCGCGCACCTACGCCCTCCCGCGCGCGTGGTCGGACCGCTGGGCGCTCCCGCGCTACGGGTTCCACGGCCTCTCGCACGCGTGGAGCGCACGACGCGTCCCCGAGCTGCTCGGCCGCGACGCCGACGGGCTGCGACTCGTGAGCTGCCACCTCGGCGCGGGGGCGTCGCTCGCCGCGATCGCCGACGGCCGCTCGGTCGACACGACGATGGGCACGACCCCGCTCGACGGCCTCGTCATGGCGACGCGGTCCGGCGCCGTCGATCCCGGCCTGCTCCTCTGGGTCCAGCAGGAGGGCGGGCTCTCGGCCGCCGAGGCCGAGCACGCGCTCACCCACGAGGCCGGGCTCCTCGGCCTCTCGGGCCGCTCCGGCGACATGCGGGAGGTCCTCGCCGGGCGCGCGGAGGGCGACGAGCGCTGCCGGCTGGCGATCGCCGTCTACGTCCACCGGCTCGCCGCGGGGGTCGCCGCGATGGCGGCGTCCCTCGGCGGCCTCGACGCCGTCTCGTTCACCGGCGGCGTCGGCGAGCGGGCGCCCGCGATCCGCGCGGAGGCCGCGCGGCGCCTGCGGTTCCTCGGGCTCGACGTCGACGAGGCCCGTGACGCGGCGGTGAGCGGCCACCAGGACGCCGTCGTCTCGCCGCCGGGTGCCCGCGTCCCGGTCCTCGTCGTCGGCGCCCGCGAGGACCTCGAGATCGCGCGCGGGACGCGCGCGGCGCTCGCGACCTGACCGGCGAACCTCAGAAGGGCCACTCCCAGTGCCGGATCGACGGCGGGTCGTCGCCGGTGTCGCGCGTGTGCTGACGGTGGCGGATGCGCTCGGTCGCCATCCGCTGCCGGAGGTGCGCGGCGCCGGGGAGGACCCCGGGCACGCGGTCGACGACGTCCATGACGAGGTGGAAGCGGTCCATGTCGTTGAGCATCACCATGTCGAACGGCGTCGTGGTGGTGCCCTCCTCCTTGTAGCCGCGGACGTGGAGGTTGTCGTGGTTGTGCCGCCGGTACGTGAGCCGGTGGATGAGCCACGGATAGCCGTGGAACGCGAAGACGACCGGCCGGTCCCTCGTGAAGAGCGCGTCGAACTCCGCGTCGGAGAGGCCGTGCGGGTGCTCGTTCGGCGACTGCAGCCGCATGAGGTTGACGACGTTGACGACGCGCACCCGGAGCGACGGGAGGTGCTCGCGCAGGAGCGCGGCGGCGGCCAGGGTCTCGAGCGTCGGGATGTCCCCCGCGCAGGCGAGGACGACGTCGGGACCCTCGTCCCCGTCGTTCGACGCCCACTCCAGGATCCCGACGCCGCGCTCGCAGTGCGCGGCGGCCTCGTCCATCGGCAGGAGGTCGAGCGTCGGCTGCTTGCCCGCGACGATGACGTTGACGTAGTCGCGGCTGCGCAGGCAGTGGTCGGCGACCGAGAGCAGCGTGTTCGCGTCCGGAGGCAGGTAGACGCGGACGACCTCCGCCTTCTTGTTGACGACGTGGTCGATGAAGCCGGGGTCCTGGTGGGAGAACCCGTTGTGGTCCTGCCGCCACACGTGCGACGAGAGGAGGTAGTTGAGCGAGGCGACGGGTCGCCGCCAGGGGATGCCGCGCGCGACCTTCAGCCACTTCGCGTGCTGGTTGAACATCGAGTCGACGATGTGGACGAACGCCTCGTAGCAGTTGAAGAGCCCGTGGCGACCGGTGAGGAGGTAGCCCTCGAGCCAGCCCTGGCAGAGGTGCTCGGAGAGGACCTCCAGGACCCGGCCGTCGTGCGAGAGGTGCTCGTCGTCCGGCTCGATCTCGCCGGCGAACCCGCGGTCCGTCACCTCGAAGACCGCGCCGAGGCGGTTCGAGGCGGTCTCGTCGGGCCCGAAGATCCTGAAGTTCCGCGGGTTCGCGGCGATGACGTCGCGGAGGAACTCGCCGAGGGCGCGCGTCGGCTCGCTCGTCGACGTCGCGGGCGACGGGACGTCGACGGCGTAGTCGCGGAAGTCGGGGAGGTGGAGGTCGTGCAGGAGGACGCCGCCGTTCGCGTGCGGGTTCGCGCTCATGCGGCGCTCGCCCCGTGGCGCGAGCGCCGCGACGTCCTCGCGGAGCCGGCCGTCCTCGTCGAAGAGCTCCTGGGGCCGGTAGCTGCGCAGCCACTCCTCGAGCTGCGCGAGCTGGCCGGGATCGTCTCGGACGTCCTTCAGCGGCACCTGGTGCGACCGGAAGCTCCCCTCGGTCCGCTTCCCGCCGACGGTCTCCGGCCCCGTCCACCCCTTCGGCGTGACGAGGACGAGGGCAGGCCAGCGGGGACGCGTGCGATCGCCCTCCTCCCGCGCCCGGCGCTGGATCGCGTGGATGTCGTCGATCGCGCGGTCGAGCGCCGCCGCGAGCTCCCGGTGGACGAGCGCCGGGTCGTCGCCCTCCACGATGCGCGGGTCGTAGCCGTGCCCTTCGAGGAGCGCCCGCAGCTCCTCGCGCGGGATGCGCGCCAGCACGGTCGGGTTCGCGATCTTGTACCCGTTGAGGTGCAGGACGGGCAGGACCGCGCCGTCGCGCACGGGGTCGAGGAACTTGTTCGAGTCCCAGCTCGCCGCGAGCGGCCCGGTCTCGGCCTCCCCGTCGCCGATGACGCAGCACGCGAGGAGGTCCGGGTTGTCGAAGGCCGCCCCGTAGGCGTGGACGAGCGAGTAGCCGAGCTCGCCGCCCTCGTTGATCGAGCCGGGCACCTCGGGAGCGACGTGGCTCGGCACGCCGCCGGGGAACGAGAACTGGCGGAAGAGCCGGCGCAGCCCGGAGGTCCCGTCGCCGATCGGGTGCAGCTCGCCGTAGGTGCCCTCGAGGTACGTGCTCGCGACGAGCGCCGGGCCGCCGTGCCCCGGTCCCGTGACGAAGATCGCGTCGAGGTCGCGCTCGCCGATGACCCGGTTGAGGTGCGCGTAGAGGAGCGTGAGGCCGGGGACGGTGCCCCAGTGCCCGAGCAGGCGCGGCTTGATGTGCTCGCGGCGCAGCGGCTCGCGCAGGAGCGGGTTGTCGAGGAGGTAGATCTGGCCGACCGCGAGGTAGTTCGCCGCGCGCCACCACGCGTCGATGCGGGCGATCTCGTCGTCGGTCGGGGCGGTGCGGGCCGGCTCGGTCGAGGCCATGACGGGCTCCTTCTCTCACGGGCGACGCTCTCTTCACTACCCGTCGCCGCCCGAACGTCACGGACCCGCCACGGCGCCGGTCGGGCGCGGCTAGCATGGGACCCCTGAGCACCGTCGTCCTCGAGCCCGTCATCCACGCCGTCCTCTTCGACCTCGACGGCGTCATCACGGACACCGCGCGCGTCCACGCCGCCGCCTGGAAGGCGGTCTTCGACGACTACCTCGCCGAGCGCGCCCGGCGCACCGGCGAGGAGCAGCGGCCGTTCGACATCGACCGCGACTACTACCCGCACGTCGACGGCAAGCCGCGGATCGACGGCGTCGAGGCCTTCCTGCGCTCGCGCGGCATCGACGTCCCGCGCGGGACCGCCGACGACCCTCCCGGGACCGAGACGCTCCACGGCATCGGCCGGCGCAAGGACGACCGCTTCCTCGAGGCGATCACGACGGAGGGCGTCGAGGCGTTCCCCTCGACCATCGCGTTCGTCGAGGCGCTCGAGGCGGCCGGGATCCCGCGCGCCGTCTTCTCGGCGAGCCGCAACTGCTGCGACGTCCTGCGCGCGGCGGACGTCGAGCGCCTCTTCGACGTCGTCGTCGACGGCCGCGAAGCGGACCGCCTCCAGCTCCCCGGCAAGCCGGACCCCGCGACCCTCCTCGAGGCCGCACGCCGGCTCGGTGCCGATGCCGCCGCCTCGGTCGTCGTGGAGGACGCGACCGCTGGTGTCGCGGCGGGGCGGCGCGGCGGCTTCGGGACGATCATCGGGATCGACCGCGGCGCCGGCGTCGAGGAGCTGCGCGAGGCGGGGGCGCACCACGTCGTCGGCGACCTCGGCGAGGTCTCGCTCGAGCTCGGGGACGCGTGGCGCCTCGTCTACGAGGGCTACGACCCGGCGACCGAGAGGACCCGGGAGACGCTCTGCACGACCGGCAACGGCTACTTCGCGACGCGCGGCGCGGCCCCGGAGGCGCGCAGCGACGACGTCCACGCCCCCGGGACCTACATCTCGGGCCTCTTCGACCGGCGGACGGGCGAGATCGACGGGCACGAGGTCGAGAACGAGGATCTCGTCAACGTCCCGAACTGGCTCCCCCTCACCTTCCGCATCGAGGGCGGGGACTGGTTCGACCCCGGCCGCGTCGAGCTCCTCGAGTACACCCAGGAGCTCGACCTGCGCCGCGCGGTGCTCCACCGGCGGCTGCGCTTCCGCGACGAGGCGGGCCGGCACACGAGCGTCCGGCAGCGGCGGTTCGTGAGCATGGACGACCCGCACGTCGCGGCGCTCGAGACGACGATCGTCGCGGAGGACTGGTCGGGCCACCTCGTCGTCCGCTCCGGCCTCGACGGCAGCGTCGAGAACACCGGCGTCGAGCGCTACCGCGCCCTGCCGACGCGACACCTCTGCGGCGTCGAGACCGCGGAGACCGGCCGGGAGACGATCGAGCTGCGGGCGCGGACGATCAGCTCCCGGGTGGAGATCGTCGAGGGCGCGCGCACGACCGCGGTCGGCCGGGGCGCGACCGTCGAGCGGCGGCCGGTGGACCAGGTCGGCGACACGATCGCGCACGAGTTCGACGTCGCGGTCGAGCCGGGCGGCGAGGTCACCGTCGCGAAGACCGTCGCGATCTACACGTCACGCGACCGCGCGACCGCCGACCCCGTGACGGCGACGCGGGACACGCTCGCGCGTCTCCCGGGCTTCGAGGCGATGCTCGACCTCCACGTGATGCGCTGGCGTCAGCTCTGGCGCCGCGCGGAGTTCCGCGTCGAGGTGAGCGACGGAGCGACGCGGCCGCTCATGATGCTCAACCTCCACGTCTTCCACCTGCTGCAGACCGTGTCGCGTCACAGCATCGGCCGCGACGTCTCGATGCCGGCCCGCGGACTGCACGGCGAGGCCTACCGGGGCCACATCTTCTGGGACGAGCTCTTCGCGTTCCCGTTCCTCACGATGAACGTCCCCGAGGGCAGCCGCTCGCTCCTCATGTACCGCGTGCGGCGGCTCGGAGCGGCGCGCGAGGCCGCGCGGGGAGCGGGGTTCGCCGGGGCGATGTACCCGTGGCAGAGCGCGTCCGACGGGCGTGAGGAGACGCAGCGGATGCACCTCAACCCGCGGTCGGGTCGCTGGCTGCCGGACCGCTCGCACCGCCAGCGGCACGTCGGCATCGCGATCGCCTACAACCTCTGGCACTACGTCGACGCCACCGGCGACGACGAGTTCCTCGCGAACCACGGCGCCGAGGTGCTCCTCGAGATCGCGCGCTTCTGGGCGAGCATCGCGCGCGAGGACGTGGAGCGCGGCCGCTACGTCATCACCGGCGTCATGGGCCCCGACGAGTACCACGACGACGACCCGGCGACCGAGTCGGCGGGCCTGCGCAACAACGCCTACACGAACGTCATGGCCGCCTGGGTGCTCGAGCGCGCGCTCCAGGTCGTCGATCTCCTCCCGCGCGAGCGGTGGGCCGAGCTCCGGGAGAAGCTGGCGCTGACGACGAAGGAGCTGCGGCTGTGGGACGACGTGAGCCGCCGCCTCTACGTGCCCTTCCACGACGAGCGGATCATCAGCCAGTTCGAGGGCTACGAGGCCCTCGAGGAGCTCGACTGGGACGGCTACCGCGAGCGCTACGGGGACATCCACCGCCTCGACCGCATCCTCGAGGCCGAGGGCGACACGACGAACCGCTACAAGCTCTCGAAGCAGGCCGACGTCCTCATGCTCTTCTTCCTCCTCACCTCGGAGGAGCTCGTGAGGGTGCTCGGCCGGCTCGGCTACGACTTCGATCCGGCGTGGATCCCCGAGAACGTCGACTACTACATGCAGCGCACGTCGCACGGCTCGACCCTCAGCCGCATCGTGCACTCGTGGGTGCTCGCCCGCGCGGACCGGCCCGAGGCGTGGCCGCTCTTCGAGGAGGCGCTCGAGAGCGATCTCGCGGACATCCAGCACGGCACGACCGCGGAGGGCGTGCACCTCGGGGCGATGGCGGGCACGGTCGACCTCCTCCTGCGCGGCTTCACCGGGCTCTCCCGGAGCGGGAACACCCTCATCATCGAGCCGGAGCTGCCGGACCGCGTCGCGTCGCTCGAGTTCTCGCTGCGCCACCGGGGCCACTGGGGCGTGCGGATCCGCATCGAGCCGGGGCACCTGTGGATCACGGTCCCGCCCTCGGACGCGCCGCCGTTCACGGTCGTCTACGACCACGCCCGCGTCGAGCTGCATGCGGGGCAGACGTGGGAGACGGCCCTCGTGACGTCGTGAAGGCGGGCGGCGCTCGTCGCGCCGCCGCCCTCGACGCGTCGGGGACTACATGCGCTTGCGCAGCAGCTCCTTGCCCTGCTCGGCGCCCTTCTTGCTCTCGCCCTGCGCGCGGCGGAAGAAGTCCGCGAGCTCCTGGTCGCCGCTTCGCTCGGCGTCCTTCGCGTAGGTCTCCATCCGCAGTGCGTTGCTGAGGCAGGACTCCACGAACCAGAACAGGTCGTAGTCCTTGTCCATCGTGCCGGTGATGTCGCCGGCTTCCGTCGCGGTGGCCACGTGAGACCTCCTTGGGTTGGGATCACCTCGGAGGATTCCCGTGGTCGGGGGCGGCCAATCACCCGAGGACGGAGATGAACTCGTCGCGCACCTCGGCGACCCGTCGCCGCGCGTCGTGCCGGCAGCGCTCCGCCTCGCGGCGGGCGTCCTCGGTGAGGCAGTAGTCGAGCGCGTCGCCGAGCGCCTCGTCGTCGAGGTGATCGGCGCGCAGGATCGCCGGCCAGCCGAGGGTCTCCGCCTGGCGGGCGACCTTCGCGCCGCCGGCGATCGGGTCGACCGCGACCGCCGGGACGCCGGCGCGGAGAGCGAGGACGAGCCCGTGGAGGCGCGTCGTGACGACGACGTCCATCCGCGCGACGAGCGCGGCCACCTCGCGTGCCGTGCGCAGCCCGGTGCCGTTGACGTCGAGCCGCGTGTCGATCGGCACCGGCGCGGCCTCCCGGGAGGCGAGCAGGCGGTCGATCGCGGCGTGGACCTGCTCGTGCATCCCGTGGCGGTACTCCTTCTGCGGGTGGACGAGGACGACGCCGACGACGGGGACGGGCGGCGGGTCCGCGAGGAACACGATGTCCGGGCGCGAGGCGCGGTCGCTGTCGCGCTCCCACAGGAGGTCGAAGGGGTCCCAGTCGTCGAGAGGCGCGAGCATCGTGAGGTCGAGGCCGACGAGGCGCCGCTCGCGGAAGCGCTCGACGAACGCGTCGAGCGGCTTGCCGTTCCCCGCGGGGCCGCAGACGAAGACGACGTCCTCGACCGACGCGGGCTCGACCTGCCGCCAGTCGATGCCGCCCGTGAACGGCGGCGCGGTCGCGACGACGCACTCGCGGCCCGCCTCCTCGAGCCACCGGCAGGCGAGGTCGCGCGCGAGCAGGTCGCCGGCGGTCGCGCCCATCTGCTCGAAGCTGAACCACCCCGCGACGAGCGTGCGCGTCACGACGAGCTCCTGTGCGCGGGTGCTGCGGGCACCGCGGCGACGTCGTCGAGGAGGCGGCGGAGGACGCGGTCGCTCGCGAAGCGCTCGCGCGCGATCTCGCGCGCGGCGGCCGCGTGACGGCCGGGGTCGGCGGAGATCGCGTGGAGACCCGCGAGCGCCTCGGCCTCGTCGTCGAAGGCGAAGAGACCCTCGCCGGTGTCGATGACCTCGCTGAAGCCCGTGTCCTGGACGACGGCCGGCACCCCGAGCGCGAGATAGCAGGCGGTCCGGCACGAGAACCACCCGCTGCGGCTCGCGACGTACGCGTTCTTCGCGACGCTCCACTCGCCCGCCGAGCTCGCGAGGTGGTCGAGGTACTCCCACGGACCCTGCGAGACGCGGCTCGCGGGGGCGAGCCGCCATCCGCGCCGGCGCATCTCGTCGAACGGCGCCTTCCCGCTGATGGCGAGCTCGAGGGGCACCGGGCTCCGGGCCGCGAGGCCGAGGAAGCGCCGGAACTCCGTCGACTTCCCCGTGTAGGCGGTGCCGCCGACGACGGGGCCCGACTCCGCCGGCTCCCACGAGGCGACCGTCGTGACGGCCTCGCGTCGACGGTCGAGGGGGACGACGCGGCGCTCGAGGACGTCGAGCACGACCGGCTGGCGCGTCGGCCGCCACTCGAAGAGCTCGGCGGGGACCGCGCAGCCGGGGCGGCCCACGAGCTCTCCGAACGTGAGGAAGGCGTCGTGGGCGCGGAGCATGTCCACGCGCTCGCGCTCCGTCTCCGAGGCGGTGCCGTCGAGATAGGCGGGGACCGACGCCTGCGTGTACATCGGGTCGCTGTCGAGGAACGCGACGCGATCCGCGGCGAAGTACTCGTCGCGCATCCAGCAGGAGGCCGACACGTGGAGGAAGAGGTCCGCCGACGCGCAGAACCGGACGACCTCCTGCCACGCCCGGCCGTACGTCGCGCCGGTGCCGTCGCGGAAGAACCAGCGGCTCGCGAGCTCGGGCTCGAGCGCCTCGACGTTGCGGGCGAAGCGCGCCGCGTTGTCCGCGCCGCTCTCGACGAACGTCGCCTGCCCGGGGTCGTAGCACCACCGGCCCGTGTCCTCGAGGTAGAGGACGTCGTGGCCGAGCCGGTGGAAGCCGAGCGCATACTGGAGGTAGTCCCAGAAGACGCCGCCGAGCGGGTAGGTGACGGCGAGCCCGGTCACCACGATGCGGAGCCGATCGGTCACGCCGCGGTCTCCTCGAGGCTGAGCTCGTCGGCGAGCCGGCGGATCTCGCCGAGCCGCCAAGGCGGGTTGTCGCGCTTCTTGATGCGGCCGCCGAGCCATCGGAGGTGGAGGAGGATCTGCGACAGCCGCAGACGCTGGGCGAAGACGTCGTCGGCATCGGTGGCGTGTCGGGCCGTCCGGTACGCGGAGATCGCCTCGGCGGCGATCTCCGGCGGGCACCCCTCGATGATGGCGGCGAGGTCGGTCTCCGCGGCGCCGATCGCGGCCGACTCCCAATCGACCGGGCGGATGACGCCGCGCTGCACGAGGACGTTGCCCGGATAGAACTCGCCGTGGAGGACGACGGCCCCGTCGAGGAGGAGCGGATCGACCTGCTCGACCGCGCGACGCGCGACGTCAGCCAGCCACGGTGCGGCTTCTCCCATCTGCGCGACGGCCCGGGCGGCCCACGCCCGGTGGTACTCGACGTCGTGCACGGTGAGGAGCGAGGCCGCCGCGATCGCGACGGGTGCGGTCGCCAGGTGCAGCCTGCCCGCGCAGGCGGCGGCCGCGACGAACGCCTCCCACCCGAGATCGCGGACGCGGAGCGCGTCGCCGAGATGCTCGGTGAAGAGCCAGGTCCGGCCATCGCCGTCGACCGACGTGCCGAGAAGGCGCGGAGCCGGAGTGTCGACGTGGGCGAGGATCTCGCGATACACGCACGCCTCGTAGGCGACGCCACCGCGGTGACCGCCACGCGCGCCGTCGTCCGGGTCTCCGTACTTGCAGAACACCTCGAGCGGGGCCCCTTCGCCGACGTCGCACGACACGACATCGCTCGCGAACGTGCTCTCGCGGGCGTTCGCCACGCGTTCGATGGTGAGGACGTCGGCGCCGAGCGCTGCAGCGAGGGCCTCGCGGAGAGCGCTGGTGCCCGGCCGCGCGCCGCGCGGTGCCGCCCAGTCAGACATGCGCCACCCGGGCGACGTCGGCGATCCGGCCGTCCCGGATCGTGAGCTTGATGTCGCAGGTCTCCAGCGTCGAGAGGCGGTGGGCGATCATGAAGACGGTCCGGCCCTCCATGAGCCGCTCCATCGCGTCCATGATGAGCCGCTCGGTCTCCATGTCGACCGCGCTCGTCGGCTCGTCGAGGATGAGGATCGGCGCGTCCTTGAGGAACGCCCGCGCGAGGGACACCCTCTGACGCTCGCCGCCCGAGAGCCGCAGGCCGCGGTCGCCGACCTGCGTGTCGTAGCCGTCCGGGAGCCGGAGGATCGCCTCGTGCACGCCGGCCGCCCGCGCGGCCTGCTCGATCGCGTCGTCGTCGGCGTCCGGCCGCGCGTAGGCGATGTTCTCGGCGATCGTCGTCGAGAACAGCACGGGCTCCTGGAGGACGATCGCGAACTGCCCGCGCACGTCGGAGAGACGGATGTCGCGGATGTCGGTCCCGTCGAGGAGGATGCGCCCGGAGGTCGGGTCGTAGAAGCGGTTGAGGAGGCTGACGAGCGTCGTCTTCCCCGCCCCCGTCGCCCCGACGAGGCCGACGCGCGTGCCCGGCGGCATGGCGAAGGAGACGTCGTCGAGGACGGGCGGGCTGCTCCCGTACGCGAACGAGACGTGCTCGAACACGACGTCGCCGCGCGCGCGTTCGAGCGCGATCGCGTCCGGGCGCTCATCGACGTCGGGCTCCTCGTCGAGCGTCGCGAAGACGCGCTCGGCGCTCGCGAGCTGGAACTGGAGCGTGCCCGCGTTCTTGCTGAGCGTCTTCAGCGGGGTGTAGAGCTGCCCGAGGTAGGACATGACGAGGATGAGCTCGCCGAGCGTGACCGCTCCGGACTCGACGCGGCGCGTCCCGATGAAGAGCACGAGCGCCGTGCCGATCGCGGTGACCATCGCGATCGCCCCGCCGTAGCCGGTCGAGGCGAGCGCGTAGCGGACGCGGGCGCCCATCCCCTCGTGGAAGTGCGTCGCGAAGCGCTCGGCCTCGTGGTCCTCGCGGCCGAACGCCTTCACGACCCGGGCCGCGGCGAGGCTCTCCTGCGCGACCGTCATGCCGCTGCTCTCGAGCCGCTTCACGTCGCGCGCCCGTCGCTTGAGCCGGGGCCGCGAATACCAGGCGCCGAGGAGGAGGAACGGCGTGATCGCGAGCGCGACGGCGGCGAGCGCGACGTCGATCAGCGCGGTGACGACGAGCATCGCGACGACCGTGAACGACGCCGTCACCATGGCGATGAGCGTGTCGACCGCGATGTGCTGGATCGAGAGCGTGTCGTACTGCAGCCGGTAGAGCGAGTCCGAGGTCCCGCGGAGGTCGTGGTAGGCGACCGAGAGCCGCTGGAGGTGGCGGAAGAGCCGCGTCCGCAGGCCGAGGACGAGCCGCTCGCCGGTGATCGCGCGCAGCACCTCGCTCGCGAGCAGCTGCGCCTGCACGAGGAGGGCGACGAGGAGGGCGAGGACGACCGCCGCCACGAGGGCGGCGTCGTCACCCGACGGCACCGCCCATGCGATGAAGCCGGGGATCGGCTTGTCGTCGAGGACGCTGTCGACGACGATCTTCAGCGGGACGGGGGTGAGGAGCGCGAGCGGGGTCGCCAGGACGCTGAGGGCGAAGAGGACGGCGATCCGCGGAGCCTCGGGGCGCGCCTCGGTGGCGAGCCGCCGGTAGAGCGTCCGCTCGCGCGGGGGCGGTGCGTCGTCACTCACGGGCCGTCGCCTCCGCCTCGCCCGCGGCCGCGTCGCGCGCGTGCCGCCACCGCGGGAACGCGTCCCCGCCGCGCGCGTCGTCGCCCCTCGACGAGGGCAGGTCGACGAGCCCGAGGGCGCCGTCGCAGACGGCGAGGATGCAGTCCGCCCTCGCGGCCGTCGACGGGTTCGACGTCGTCACGACGATGCTGCGGCCGCTGCTGAGGCGGGCGATGATCTCGGGCAGCTCGGCGAGGTCGTCGCCATGCCCGTTGCCCGCGTCGGCGAGGACGACGACGTCCGGGTCGGCGAGGAAGGCGCGGATGTAGGCGAGCCGGCGCAGCAGATCCGCAGGGACGCCTTCCCCGTGGGGCCCGAGCGGGGTCGCGTATCGCGCGGGCAGCCGCTCGATGAGGTCGGAGGCGCCGCACGCGGCGACCGCCTCGAGGAGCTCCGCGGCCGTTGCGCCCGGGCGTGCCGCGCGGAGGTTGGCCTCGAGGGACCTGCTCAGCAGGAGGGGCTCCGGCGGGATGACGGCGATGCTCAGGTGACCGCCCCGCTCGGAGCCGCGGACGAGCGCGTCGAGGACCGAGGCGAGCGTCTCCCGCGGCGACGCGCTCTCGTCGAGGAGGGCGGCGACGCGGCCCTCCTCCAGCGGCGCCGGGACGCGGCGTCGGCTTTCCTCCGGCTCCTCCCGGCTCGCCTGCTCCGCGAGGCGCGGGACGTGCTTCGCGAGCCGGGAGATCGCTGCGGACCCCTCGAGGAGCCCGATGACCAGGACGGCGACGGCCGACGCCGCGAGGAGCGTCGCGAGGATCGGCCTCCCGTCCCCGACCGCGAGGACGGCGATGAGCGCGAGCACCGCGACGAGCGGCAGCACGACGGGCTGGACGCGCGGACGCAGGCGGACGCGCAGGAGCTGGCGACCGGCGCCGTGCTCCTCGGTCGCCATCCGCGCCCGGGCCGAGCCGAGGACACCTCCGCGCACCTCGAGGTCCCACCGGTCGTAGTCGCCCCCGCGCCGCACCGAGAGGCCGTCGTGGCGGAGCGCGCCTTCGAGCGCGGTGAGCCGGTCCTCCGGGGCCTGCCACTCCTCGCACCACAGGCGATGCGTCCGCGGCAGGGCGAGGCCGTCGTGCGGGGCGGGACGGCGCCGCCACGGGACGAGCCCTTCCGTCCAGCGCCCCCAGAGCCGCGCCATCGGCTGGAGGACGAAGAGCGCCGCCGTGAGGACGCGTCGGCCGAGGAGGCCTCGCCGGGTCGCCGGAGGCGTCGGGAACTCGGCGAGGGAGGCGCCGCGGACGGCGATGGCGGCGAGCGCCGCGCTCGCGGCGAGCAGGGCCGGCGCGGTCCACAGGAGCGGCGTCCACAGGGCGCTGAGCGAGGTGAGGAGGCCGAGGATGCCGATGACGCAGAGCCACTCGGGCATGAGCGCGTAGGTCGCGGCGCGCGGATGGTCGGCGGCGTAGAGCCGCTGGAAGAAGGCGCTCCCCCACGTGCCGTAGTACACGCGCCAGCGCTGCATGAGGGGCTGGCCGACGGGAAGGTAGATGCGTCCGGTCCAGCGCACGTGGCCGACGCCGTTGTACCGCTGCGGCCACTTGCGCTCGAGCATCGCCTCGGCCCTGCCGTAGGACCGCTGCTGGCGCCAGTACCGGCGCACGCTGTCCCGGCGGTGGTGCCACACCATCGCCGCTGGGCTCCATCCGATCGTCCAGCCCTGGTCCTGCAGCCTCCAGCAGAGGTCGACGTCGTCGCCGGCGACGTGGAACTGCTCGTCGAACCCGCCGATCTCGAGGAGCGCGTGCCAGCGGACCGCGAGGTTGCAGCCGGGCACGTGCTCGGCGACGGAGTCGGAGAGGAGGACCTCGACCGGGCCGCCGGGGGCGTTCGCGACGCAGTCGGCGACGGCGCTCGCGTCCTTCGGCGGCAGGTTCGGGCCCCCCACCGCGACGTGGTCGCTCGTCGTGAAGCTCGTCGCGAGGTACGTGAGCCAGTCCGGGTCCGGCCAGGCGTCGTCGTCGAGGTAGGCGATGATCTCGCCGCTGGCGGCGCGCGCGCCGGTGTTGCGGGCGCTGCTCAGCCCGCGGTTGGGGGTCGAGATGACCCGGGCGCCGTGCGCGGCGGCGATGCGCGCGGTGTCGTCGGTCGAGCCGTCGTCGACGACGATGACCTCGTAGTCGGGGTAGTGGAGCTCGCGCGTCGCCGCGAGCGTCGTCCCGATCGTCCGGGCGCCGTTGTGGGAGCAGACGACGACGCTCATCCGCGGCGGCGTCTCCTCGGGCCGGGGCAGCCGCCGCATCGTCTCGCTCACCGCGGCGAGCGCGGGCTTCGGCGTGCGGTCCCGGCGCGTGAGGCCGAAGTCCCAGTCCTCGATGTCGTGGCCGCCGCGGTGCCACTCGTCGGTCCAGGCGAAGACCATCGCGCCCGCGCAGCCGGCGCCGAACGTCGTGCGCAGCTGCCAGCGGAGCGCCTCGGCCTGGGCCGCGTCGCCGTTGCGGCGGCTGTCGAGCCCGATCTCCGCCATCACGAGGGGACGGCTGCCGGCGACGACCTGGAGCCGGTGGAGGTAGGCCGCGAGGCGGTCCTCGTCCTCGAGGTAGACGTTGAAGCAGCACAGATCGAGGAAGTCGAGCTCGAGGTACTCGGTCGTCGGGAAGTTGACGTAGGTGACCAGGCTGCCGGGGTCCTCCGCGCGCACGGCGCCGGTGAGGCGCTCGAGGAACCCCTCGACCCGGCGGCGGCCGTGCCAGCGGACGATCGGCGCGGGGATCTCGTTGCCGACGGCGTAGCAGAGGAGGGCCGGGTGGCCGGCGCAGCGCGCGACCCCCTCGCGGACCCGCCGCTCGATGTTCTTCGCGCGGCCGCGGTCGTCGAGGAAGGCGACGTGCTGCTCCCAGGGCAGGCCGACCATGACGCGGAGCCCGTGGCGGGCGGCGGCGTCGAGCACACGCAGCGGCGGCGGCGTGTACGTCCGCAGCGCGTTGAAGCCGGCCGCGGACATCGCGGCGAGGTCGTGCTCGAGGAGGTCGTCGACGGGGAAGTCGTCGCCGCCCTCCCGGTGCGCGAACGTCCCGTAGGTGACGCCGCGGACGTAGAGCTTCTCGTCCCCGACCCACAGGAACTTCCCGCGGACGGCCGGGCGATGGCCTGCGGGCGTCGGAGAAACGTCCTTGTGACCGTCGCGATTCGCGGCACTCGTCGGTGTCGCCATCGTCGGCTCCTGCTCCGTCCGGGGAACGAGAAGCCGAGCATAGGCCGGGTGCGGGGGGCGGCAGAGGGGGGATTCCTGTCTATCGGGTGTCGAGAATCACCCCCCAGCGCCCGTCGATCAGGCCGCGGCGCGCACCTCGTCGTGGTCGCCGGCGAGCTCCGTGCGCACGAGCGCGGCGACGAGCCGGGCGTACTCCTTCCGGCCGTCGGCGAGCCTCTCGAGGCCCTTCGCGTCGTCGGCGAGGTCGAGCTCACGGGCGGCGCTCAGCGCGCGGTCGTCGGCGAACGGCGCGACCTCCGGCCACGCGACCTGCACCTCGCGGAAGAAGATGTCGACGCCGACGTCGCCGACGCCCTTGGCCTCCTTGAGGAGCTCGCGTTCGGCGCCCGGGTCGCGGTCGGCCTCGTCACGGAGCTTGCGCAGGTCGCCGTCCCAGCGCTCGTCGACGAGCTCGGCGACGTCGCCGAGCATCGTCGCCGTCCGCTCCTGGTAGCGCGTGTAGCCAGCGTCGTTGAGCGCGGAGACGCGGTCCTCCCACGAGGACTCGCGCATCGACCCCGCGCTCCGCCATCCGCGACTCGAGAGGTTCCGGGCCGCCTCGGCGGCGATCCCCGCGTCGATGCGCGCGCTGAAGAGCTGCGCCGCGGTGAGGAGCCGGAAGAGCGCCGACGGCTTGGGGTCGTCGAGATCGATGTTGAGCTCCTCGGCGAACGTCCGGCCGCGGCGGTCGAGGAGCGCGTGGGCGATCGATGACTTCGACATGCCGACCGCTACCCGGACGCGGGTGCCGCATGCGTCCCGGATGCCCTTCCCGGGTATGCGCGCGGCATGGCGTCCTCGACGACGACGGCGGCGCCGGGGAGCCTCTTCGACGGCCTCCCGGCCCACGAGCGCGCACTGCTGCGGCGCGCGCCGGTCCCCGCACGGGTCGAGCCGATGAAGGCGGTGCTCACCGACGAGCGATTCACCGATCCCGCGTGGGTCTTCGAGCGCAAGCTCGACGGCATCCGCTGCATCGCGACGGTCGAGGCCGGGCAGGCCCGCCTCGTGTCGCGCAACGACCTCAGCCTCGACGCCCGCTTCCCCGAGGTCGTCCGCGGGATCCGGCGTGCCGCGCGGGCCGACGTCGTGCTCGACGGCGAGATCGTCGCCTTCGAGGGTCGGGTGACGAGCTTCGCGCGGCTGCAGCAACGCGGTGAGCGCCCCGTCGACATCTACCTGTACGCCTTCGACCTGCTCCATCTCGACGGGTGGGACACGACGGCGCTCCCCCTCAGGACGCGCAAGGCGCTCCTGCGGCGTGCGGTCGCCTTCGGCGACGACGGAGTCGTCCGCTTCACCCCCCATCGCAACCGCGACGGCGAGGCGCTCTACGCGGAGGCCTGCGAGAAGGGGTGGGAGGGGCTCATCGCCAAGCGCGCCGACGCGGCCTACACGCACGGCCGCTCGCGGGACTGGCTGAAGATGAAGTGCTCCGCCGAGCAGGAGCTCGTCGTCGGCGGCTACACCGCGCCACGCGGGAGTCGCGAGGAGCTCGGCGCGCTCCTCCTCGGCCACTACGAGGACGGGCGGCTCCGCTACGCCGGGAAGGTCGGGACGGGGTTCACCCGCGAGATCCTGGCCGACCTCGCCGCCCGTCTCGCGCCGCTGCGGCGCGAGGACTCGCCGTTCGCCGACGCCGTCCCCGGCCGCGACCTGCGGTGGGTCGAGCCGCGACTCGTCGCGCAGGTCGGCTTCACCGAGTGGACGCGCGACGGTCGCCTGCGCCACCCCCGCTTCCTCGGCCTGCGCGAGGACAAGCGCGCCGAGGAGGTCGTCCGCGAGCGACCGGCGGCGGGGGCGGCGTCGTGAGCGCGGAGGTGCGCGCGGGCCGGCGGCGGATCGCGATCAGCAGCGAGGACCGCGTGCTCTTCCCGCGCGTCGGCCTCACGAAGGCCGGGCTCGCCCGGTACTACGCCGACGTCGCGGAGGTGATGGTTCCGCACGTGCGCGACCGGCCGCTCGCCCTCCACACGTTCCCGCAGGGCATCGAGGGGGACGGGTTCTTCCTCAAGGAGGCGCCCCGTCACTTCCCGGACTGGATCGCGACGGTCGAGGTCCCGAAGCGCGAGGGCGGGACGATCCGGCAGGTCCTCGCCAACGAGCCGGCGACGCTCGTCTATCTCGCCGGGCAGAACGCCGTGACGCCGCACGTGTGGACGAGCCGCGCGGACCGCCTCGAGCGGCCCGACCGCCTCATCGTCGATCTCGACCCGTCGACCGCCGCGTTCGCCGAGGTCCGCGCGGCGGCGCGCGACACGCGCGACCTCCTCCGGGACCTCGGCCTCGAGCCCTTCGTCATGACGAGCGGCTCGCGTGGCCTCCACGTCGTCGTCCCCCTGCGTCGCACGGCGGACTTCGACGAGGTCCGCGGGTTCGGCCGCGACGTGGCCGCCGCCCTCGCCGAGGAGCACCCGGGCGCGCTCACGACCGAGCACCGCCGTGACCGGCGCGGCGACCGGATCTACCTCGACGTCGGGCGCACCGCCTACGGGCAGCACGCCGTCGCGCCGTACGGCGTGCGGGCGCTGCCGGGTGCCCCGGTCGCGACGCCCCTGCGCTGGGAGGAGGTCGACGACCGGCGCCTGGACCCGCAGGGCTGGAGCGTCGCGACGATCGGCGCCCGGCTCGCGGAGGCCGGGGACCCGTGGGCCGACATCGCGCGGCACGCCCGCGCGGTCGGTCCGGCGGCGCGCGCCCTCGCGCGGCGCGCGCCCGCGCCGGCGGCGCGCGCGTCGTAGCCTGTCGTCGCGATGACCCTCGCGCCGCCCGGCGGCTTCCTCGTCGGACACTGGACGGACCCCGTCGGCAGGACGGGCTGCACGGCGATCCTCGCGCCGGAGGGGGCGGTCGCCGGCGGAGAGGTCCGCGGGGGCGGGCCCGGGACGCGCGAGCTCGACGTCCTCGCGCCGTCGAGCGGACCGCGCCTCATCCAGGGACTCTGCTTCGCGGGCGGGTCCGCGTTCGGTCTCGCGGCCGCCGACGGCCTCGTCGGCTGGCTCGCGGACCGCGGCGACGGTCACGCGACGCGGCTCGGCGTCCGCGTCCCCCTCGTCCCCGCGGCCGTCGTCTTCGACCTCGCGCGGGGCAGCGCGGACGCGCGGCCCGGCGCCGCGGAAGGTCGCGCGGCGTGCGAGGCGGCGACGACGGGCGTGCCGGAGCGGGGACTCGTCGGCGCGGGGACGGGATGCGCCGCGGGCAAGCTCCTCGGCCCGGACGGGTGGACGCCGACCGGCGTCGGCTGGGCCGCCGAGGACGTCCTCGGCGCGCGCGTCTGCGCGCTCGCGGTCGTCAACCCCGTCGGCGAGGTCGTCGACGCCGACGGCACCGTCCTCGCGGGGTCGAGGAGGCCGGGCGGCGAAGTCGTGCGCACGGCCGATCTCCTGCGCAGCGGCGAGGTCGTCCCGCCGGCACGCGAGGCGACCGTGCTCGTCGCCGTCCTCACGGACGCGCGCATCGACCGCACCGAGGCGTGGATCGTCGCGCGCTCGGCGAGCGCCGGGGTCGCCCGGGCGGTGCACCCGGTCGCGACCCCGTTCGACGGCGACGTCGCGGTGTGCCTGAGCACGGCGACCGCCGACGTCGACCCGCTCGTCCTCACCGCGATCGTGCAGGACGTCGTCGCCGACGCCGTGCGCGACGGCGCCCGCTCGGCGCGCTGAGGGTCAGGCGCGGCGGGCGCCGCCGCCGGTCAGCCGGCGGGCGGCGTCCACTTCACCGGCATCGAGTGGATGCCGTTGAGGAAGTTGCTCACGACGAACGTCGGCTCGCCGGCGAGGTCGAGGTCCGGGAGGTTCTCGTAGAGATGGATGAGCGCGGCCTTGCCCATCTCGCGGCCGAGCGCCGAGCCGATGCAGAAGTGCGGGCCGCCGGCGCCGAACGCGAGGTGGTTGGTCGCGTCCCGCGTGATGTCGAACGTGCCGGCGTTCTCGTACTTGTCCTCGTCCCGGTTGCCCGAGACGTACCACATGACGATCTTCTCGCCCTCCTTGATCGGCACGCCGCGGATCTCGGTGTCGACGAGCGCGGTGCGGCGGAAGTGCTGGATCGGCCCGCAGTAGCGGAGCGTCTCCTCGACGACCTTCTCGGCCATCCCCTGGATGTCGCTCAGGAAGATCTCGCGCTGGTCGGGGTGCGTCGAGAGGAGGTGGACGGCGCGCGCGATCGTGTGCCGGGTCGTGTCGTTCGCCGCCGAGCCGAGCAGCGAGAAGAACGACGCGATCTCCCAGTCCTCGAGCTTGCGGCCCTCGAACTCGGCTTCGACGACCCACGTGACGAGGTCGTCACCGGGCTCGACGCGGCGCTTCTCGGCGACCTCGAGCGCGACGTCCTGGATGCGCATCGCCTCGTCGGCGTGCGTCGTGATGGCGTCGCGGCCCTGCGCCGCCTCCGGGTCGTCCCACGCGAGCATCTTCTCGGCGGCGTCCATGAGGATGTGCTGCTGCTCGGAGCCCTGCTCGACGCCGAAGAAGTGGGCGAAGATGCGGCCCGGCATCTCCTTGGCGAAGAGCTCGCAGAACTCGCCCCCGCCCTTGTCCTTCATCTCGTCCACGAGCTCGCGCGCGTGGTCGTGGATCCAGTGCTCGATCGTGCGGACGTTGCGCGGGGTGAAGGCGGTCGAGACGATGCCGCGCTGCTGGCGGTGCTCGGCGCCGTCCATCGCGAGGAACGAGTGGGCGGCGATCTGGACGATCTCGGGGAAGTCCTCCATGACGATGCCCTTGCCCGAGCAGAAGCGCTTCGGGTCGCGGGAGACCTCGCGGCAGTCCTCCCACTTCCACACGGACCAGAAGCCGGGCGTCTCGTCGTCGGGCGGCAGCAGCGTCGACTCGTACGGCCGGTGGTAGGACACCGGGCACTCCTCGCGCATCTTCGCGAAGACCTTCTCGCGCTCCTCGAAGGGCTTCGCCCAGAAGTCCCGGGCCGCGATGTCGTACTCGGCTCCGGGGATGTGGGGGCGATCGGCGATGTCGGTCATGCTCCGAGTCTGCCCGGCGCGCCACGCGCGGACATCATCCGGTCGGGGGGCGGGCGTCCCGAGGGAGGGGGACGGCGGCCGCGCCGACGACGGCCGCCGTCGATCCCTCAGCGCTGACCGGCGCGGAGCCGCTGGCGCGCGATGAGCGTCGAGATCGCGACGCCGGCGATGAGCGCGCCGCCGTTGAAGAGCTGCTCGACGAACGGGTCGGTCCCGCTGATGATGAGCCCCGACGTCGCGCTCGCGATGAAGAAGATCGCGACGAGCGTGCCCACGACGTTGAAGCGGCCGGGCTTGATGGCGGTCGCGCCGAGGAACGCCGCGGCGATCGCCGGGAGCGTGAAGTTGAACCCGAGCTGCGGGTCGCCGGCGCCCGAGCGCGCGAGCTGGAGGATGCCCGCCGCGCCCGCGATCGTCCCGGAGAGGACGAACGACCGCAGCACGATCCCGTCCACCTTCATCCCCACGAGCCGGGCCGCCTCGGGGCTCGAGCCGACGGAGTGCAGCGAGCGCCCGAACGGGGTCTGCTCGAGCACGTACCAGACGAGGAAGGCGGCGACGGCGAGGACGAAGAGGGTGTTCGGGAGGCCGAAGGACTTGTCGGTGCCGAAGTCGTTGATGCCCTGCGGGATCCCGGTGACGATCGGCGTCGAGTCGGAGATCCAGGCCGCGAGACCGCCCAGGACGGTCGACATCCCGAGCGTCGTGATGAGCGAGTTGATGCCCATCCGCGCGACGAGGAGCCCGTTCACGAGGCCGACGAGGGTGCCGGCGAGGACGCCGAGCGCGAGGCAGAGGCCCGTCGGCAGGGCGGTCTCCGAGAGGAGCGTCGCCGCGAGGACCGACGAGATCCCGACGACGGCGCCGACCGAGAGGTCGAACTGCCCGGCGACGAGCGGGACGACGGCGGCGAGCGCGACGATCGCGAGGACCGACTGGTTGCCGATGATGTTCTCGAGGTTCGCCGAGGTGAAGAAGATGTCGCTCGTCTGCGACCAGACGGAGAACCAGGCGACGACGAGGCCGAAGAGGAGGACGAGGCCGTAGCGCTCCCCGAAGGCGAGCGCCGAGTCGCGGTCGACGCGCGGACGATGCGCTCGCGGCGTCGGCGTCGGCGTGGGCGTGGGCGTCGACATCGACGCCGACATCTCGACATCCGGCAGACGGGACTCGGTGCTCATGAGACTGCTCCTTCAGGTGCTCCGTAGCTGAGTTCGGTGAGGCGGGCGGCGGTGAGCTCGTCGCCGGCCGCCTCTCCGGCGAAGCGGCCGCCGCCGAGGACGAGCACGCGGTCGCACATGTGCGCGAGCTCCTCGAAGTCGGACGAGACGACGACGGCGCCGGCGCCGGTCGCGACCGCGTCACCGACGAGCGCGTAGATCTCCGAGCGCGCGCCGACGTCGACCCCCTGGGTCGGCTCGTCGAGCAGCAGGACCCGCGGGTCGCGGCGAAGCCACCGCGCCAGCACGACCTTCTGCTGGTTGCCGCCGGAGAGGGCGGAGAGCGGGGCCGATGCCGACGGCGTCTTGATGAGGAACCGCTCGATCGACGTCCGGGCATCCGCGCGTTCGCGACGCGCGTCCATCCGCAGCCCCCTCCAGTACGAGGAGACCTGGCCCGCCGAGAGGTTCTCCCGGATCGAGAGGTCGGCGAAGGCCGCCATCCCGGCGCGGTCCTCGGGGACGTAGGCGATGCCGGCCGCCATCGCGTCGCGCGGATCGCGCAGCCGGACCTCGCGCCCGCCGACGGACACGGTGCCCGAGATGAGCGGGCGCGCCCCGAAGATCCCCTGCAGGAGCTCGGTGCGTCCCGAGCCGAGGAGCCCGGCGATCCCGAGGACCTCGCCCGGCCAGACCGCGAACGACACGTCGCGGACCGGGCCCGTCGAGAGCCCGAGGACCTCGAGCGTCGCGGCGCCCTCGTCCCCTGCGGCCGGGCGGGGCGCGCGCGCCGGGTAGACCCGGTCGAGCGACCGGCCGACGACGAGCTCGATGAGCCGGTCCTCCGTCAGTCCCTCGGCCGGGACCGTCGCGACGCGCTCGCCGTCCCGCAGCGCGGTCACGCGGTCGCCGAGGTCGAGGACCTCGTCGAGCCGATGGGAGACGTAGACGATGGTCTGGCCGGCAGCGGCGTAGCGCCGGATCGCCGTGACGAGGAGCTCGACCTCGTGGGCCGGCAGAGCCGCGGTCGGCTCGTCGAGGACGAGGACGCCGGAGCTGCCCGACTCGACGTCCTGGAGGGCGCGGGCGATCGCGACCATCATGCGCATCGCCGGGCCGAGGCTCGCAGCGGGGGTGCGCGGCGTCGCGTCGATCTCGAAGCGCTCGAGCACCTCGCGGGCGCGCCTGTCGAGCTCCCGCCAGCGGATCCGGCCGGCGGCCCCGGTCGGGTAGCCGCGGCCGGCGGCGAGGTTCTCGGCGACGGAGAGGTCCGCGAAGATCCCGGCGTCCTGATGGACGAAGCGCAGGCCGGCCGACCGGGATCGCGCGGGCCCCCACGACGAGAGGGCGTGGGTCTCGCCGTCGAGCTCGAGACGGGCGCCGGGGTCGGCGGTCTCGACGCCGGCGAGGATCTTGATGAGCGTGGACTTGCCGGAGCCGTTGCCGCCGACCAGGGCGTGCACCTCGCCCCGCGCGACGTCGAGGTCGACGTCGCGCAGAGCCCGTGTGCTGCCGAAGGTCTTCGACAGGCCCCGGAGGCGCAGGACGGCGTCGCCGCCCTGCGCGCCCGAGACCCCGGCCATCACCCCACGCCCCAGATCTTCTCGTAGGCCGCGCGGTGGTCGACCGGCTTGCCGTCCTTGACCGGCACCCACGGGCCGGAGGGCGGCAAGTTGTTGTCCTTGTCCCAGATCTGCCATCCGATCCCGGACTCGACGGGCTCCTCCCCGGCGAACAGGCGGTTGAGCGTGTCGACGGCGTGGTAGCCCGTCCAGTCGCTCGGGAACCCGTCGCCCGCCGTCTGCTCGCCCGTGCCGGCACGGACGAGATCGGCGTTGGGCGAGAAGCCCTCGCCGCCGACGACCTCGATCTCCCCGGCGCGCCCGGAGGCCTTCACGCCCGCGCCGACGCCCGCGAGGACGAGGCCGTCGTAGAGCGTGTAGACCGCGTTCGCGTCGGGGTTCTTGAGGAGGGCGGACTGCGTCTTCTGCTGCAGCTTCGGCCCGACGTCCGTCCCGGTGATCGGGACCACCTCGACGATCTCGCACGTCGGGCAGTCCTCCTTCATGCCTTCCTGGAAGCCCTCGCGGATGTACTTCACGACGAGCAGCTCGTCCTGCTCGAACATGACGACCTTCGCCTCGCCTTCGAGCTTCGCGGCGATCCACGCGGCCGAGTTGCGCGCCCAGTCCTTCACGGCGTCGCGATAGTTCTCGCTGCCCTGGATCATCGTCCCGGCGTCGAAGACGGGCTCGCCGCCCACGTTCGGGTCGTCGCAGTCGAACGCGTAGAAGCTCACGATCTTGATCCCCGCCTTCTTCGCCTGCTGGAGCGGGGAGCTCGCGGTCGCGCAGTCGATCGCGTCGAGGATGATGCCGTCGGCCTTCGCGGCGACCGCCTGGCCGACGCCATCGGCGAACTTCGCCGGGTTGAACTCGCCGTCGTACAGCTTCGCGTCCCAGCCCATCGCCTTCGCCGCGTCCATCGCGGCGGCGCTCCCGGCCTTGCAGGAGATCACCTGCTCGCCGCACGAGATGACCCAGACCGACTTGCCTTCCTGAGCCTTCGGACCGCTCGTGGGCGGGTCGCCGATGTTGCCTTCGTAGGCGGCTTCGAGACGGGCCTCGTAGCCGCTCGACCCGCTCGCGTCGGCGGGCGCCGCGGTGGGCGCGCCGGCGCGCTCGGACGTCGCGTCGTCGTCGTCGCCGCACGCGGCGACGCCCAGGGTCAGGACCGCGGCGACGGCTGTCGCGCGGATCCACGCTCCGATGTGCATGTGCTTCCTCTCCTGCTGCTGCGACGACTCCTCCCGTCGTCCATCGCGTCGGCCTCGCCACGCGGGCGGGTGCCGATGGTGGGTAGAGACGCCTGCAGCGGCCCCTGCCGCTGCCGCAGGGGAGGGCGGAGGGCCAGGTCCTGCACGTGTGTCTCCGTGGTGGCCATGGCTCTCCTCACTCCGCGGGCGAACGTACGCGCGCCACGCGCACCGGTGAGGGAGGTTTCGCCCCCATGGCCCCACAAGGGGACACGAGGATCCCCCCAGCGGGTGGTGGCGCGTCGCCGTCGCGACGCGCGTCGCACGCCGCGGCTCTCAGGAGCGTGAGGCTGCGGCGCTCAGGAGCCCGACTTGCGCTGCGCCTTCGCCTCGGCGGCGGCGGCGGCGAGGCGGTCGGCCTCATCGGCGGCCGCGAGGGCCTCCTCGCGCTCCTCGAGCGCCTCCGAGCGCTCCTCGAGCACCTCGAGGCGCTCGTCGCGCTCCTTCTGCTCGAGGGACGCCTCACGGCGGGCCTCCGCCGCGCGCGCCTCGCGCTTGCGGCGCTGCTCGACCTCCTTCGCGCGCTTGCGCTCGGCTTCGGCCTCGCCACGGGCCTGCTGCTTGCGCTGCGCAGCGCGGCGACGCGCGTTCTCGCGATCCTCGCGTGCCCGCTCACGGCGGACGTGGAGGTCGTCGTCGGCGGTCGCCGCGCGATCCTGCGCCTCCTCGTGGAGGCCGACGGCGCGGGAGCGCTCGTCGGCGGCGGCGCGGCGGCGCATCCCGTCGGCCGTGAGGGCCTCGTCGCCCAGTGCGGCGCCCGCGGTCCGGCGGATCCTCGCGTCGAGGCGGTCGACCAGGATCGCCGCCCGGTCGGATGCCGTCCCGGGCAGGAGCCGCGCGGCGGCCTTCGCGGGCAGGCGGGCGGCGGTGAGGGACGCGCCGAGGGCGGCGCGGGGGGCTGTGCGGATCATCGGTCCTCCTGGGGGTCGAGGATGTCGGCGCGCTCCTCGGCGCGCTCGGCGGCCGCTTCGGCCTCGGCGGATTCGACGGCCTCGTGCGCGCGGTCCTCCACGGCCCGGCGCTCCATGCGGTCCGCCACGCGCTCGCCGGCCTCCTCCTCGACGGCGGCGCGGCGCTCCTGGGCGGAGGCGTGCGCCTCGGCCGCTCGCTGCGCTTCGGCGCGGTCGGCCTCGGCCGCCTTCTCCTGCTCGGCCTCGGCGACCTCGCTGCGCAGCCGGCGCTGCTCGGCTTCCGCCTCGGCGCGCTCGGCCTCGAGACGGGCCTCCGCGTCGGCCTTCTCGGCGGCAGCCCGTCGTCGACGCGCGTCGATCTCCGCGTCGGCCTGGGTCTCCTGCAGCCGGCCCTCGCGGGCGAGGTCGTCGCGCCCGGTGAGGTTGCCGGTGATCTCCTTCGCCTTGCCCACGGCCCTGCCGAGCAGGCCGCCGGTCGTCTTCTCAGCCATGTGTCGCTGCTCCCGGATCGGGGTCGGACGTGGCGGCCTCGCTACCCGGTGCGCCGGAGCTTCATCCACGAGCAGCGCGCCGCCCGCCGGCGCGGGGCCGGCGGGCGGCGGCGCGGGTCAGTAGCTGAAGACCGTCGCCGGCTCGTCGCCGACCCACTCCCACAGCGGCGTCGCGCCGGCGACGCGCGCGTTGCCCACGAGCTCCGCGTCGTCGAGGCCGCGGGACGTGACGCAGATGGGGCAGACGAGGAGCTCGCCGCCGGCTTCGGCGTACTGCGCGAACAGACGCTCGAGCGGCGGGCACCCCTCGCACGCGACGCCTTCGGCCTTCCCGGGGAGGGCGAGGTGGACGGCGTCCTTGGTGAGGAACATCGCGACCTGCTTGCCCTGCGCGGCCGCGGCGCCCCCGACGAGGAACGCGATCATCACGCGCTCGGGGTCCTCGAGGCCCGTGGCGAGGTTGACGACGACCTTCGCGCTCATCGCCGTCACGCCTTCCTGGCGAGGAGGGAGATGCTCGTGACGCCGTACTTCCGGGTCGCTCCGTCCGCGCGCTCGGAGAGGAACCGGTACGCGTCGTTGGCGCGCCACTCCTCGACGACGAGCCCCGCGCGCTCGACCGCCGCGCGGTACGCGTCGCGCTGCATCGCGCCGCCGATGCACGCCGCCCACAGGGCGGCGTCGCACGTGACGCCCTCCGGGAGCTGGTGCTCGGTGACGATGTCGGCGAGCGCGAGGCGGCCGCCCGGCCGCAGGGCGCGTGCGGCCGCCGTGAACACCGCGTCCTTGTCGGGCGAGAGGTTGACGACGCCGTTGGAGATGACGCAGTCGACCGAGGCGTCCTCGACCGGCGGGGCCTCGATGTAGCCGTCGCGGAAGTCGCAGTGCGCGAGGCCCGCCGCGGCGGCGAGCTCGCGCGCCTTCGCGAGCTGGGCCGCCGTCATGTCGACGCCGATGACCCGTCCGTCCGCGCCGGTGGCGAGGGCGGCGAGGAAGCTGTCGGTCCCGGAGCCGCTGCCGAGGTCGAGGACGGTCTCGCCCGGGCGGACGGCGGCGAGGTCGAGGAAGTAGCCGACCCCGGCGAACGAGTCGATCGCCGCGGCGGGGATGCGGTCGAGGTCCTCGGCCGGGTAGCCCAGCCGCTCGCACAGGGCGCGGCCGGTCTCGAAGTGGAACTCCCGCTCGGGCTCGAGCGCGACCTCCTCGTACATCGTCTTCACGCGCTGCTCCAGCTCGGAGGTGTCGAGCCGGCGGACGTCGGTGGTCATGGGACCCTCTCCTCGTGTGGTGATGGTGTCGCTCGGCGCCGGCGGCGCTCGAGCCGGGGAACGTCTCTCCGTCAGGCGGCTCTCCGCCGCCGCGTCGTGGTCTCCGCCAGTCGCCACTCCGGCCAGCCCTCCTCGAGGCGCCGGGCGCGGCGGCCGGCTGCCTCGAGCCGCCGGACCGCGTCGTGCGCGTAGGCGCAGAAGGGCCCGCGGCAGTACGCGACGACCTCTCGGTCGACGGGGAGCTCGTCGAGGCGGTGCTCGAGCTCGTCGATCGGCACCGAGATGGCGCCGTCGATGTGCCCTGCCTCGTACTCCTCGCGCGGGCGCACGTCGATGAGCACGACGTCTCCGTCGCGGAGCCGGTCGAGGAGCTCGTCGCGGCCGAGCGCGTCGACCTCCTCGCCGAGGTAGTCGCGCGCCGCTCGCTCGACCTCCCCGAGCCGCGAGACGGCCGCGTCGCGCAGCGCGAGCCAGAGGCGGAGGGCGTCGTCGCCGGCGAGCGCGTAGCGGACGCTCGTCCCTTCCCGGGTGCGGGACACGAGCCCGGCGGCGTGGAGCGCCTGCAGGTGCTGGGAGGCGTTCGCGGTCGACTGCTCGCTCGCCCGCGCGAGCTCGTCGACGGTGCGGGGCGCCTGCGCGAGGAGGTCGAGGAGCTCGAGGCGGCGTGGGCTCGCGAACGCCTTGCCCATCACGGCGATCGAGTCGAAGAGCGTGTCCTTCTCGCGTCGTGAACCCATATATGCTATTCAATAGATCACTTGAAAGCTTGTCAAGCGACGATTGGAGGCCCTCGTGTACTTCCGCCAGCTCCTCAACGACGAGACCGCCTGCGCCTCGTATCTCCTGGGGTGCAAGTCCCGGCACGCCTTCGGCGTCGTCGACCCCCACGCCGGTCTCGTCGACGACTACGTCGCGCTCGCCGCCGCGCAGGGGGCGGAGATCGTGGCCGTGCTCGAGACGCACGTCCAGGCCGACCACGTCTCGGGCCTGCCCGAGCTCGTCGCGCGCACCGGGGCGACGGCGTACCTGCCGGAGGGGGCGGGCGTCGAGTTCGCGCACCATCCGCTCGCGGACGGCGAGACGGTGACGCTCGGCAACGTCGACCTCACCGCGCTCGCGACGCCGGGACATGCGGCGGCCCACCACGCCTACGTCATCACCGACCACACGCGAGGCGACGAGCCGTGGCTCGTCCTCACCGGCGACGCGCTGCTCGTCGGCGACGCCGGCCGGCCGGACCTCCACGCCGGCGGCTCGCACTCGGTCGAGGACATGGCGCGACTGCTCCACCGCTCGCTCGTCGACGGCATCCTCGCCCTGCCGGACCACCTCGCGCTCTTCCCGGCCCACTACTCCGGGTCGGTGTGCGGCCGAGGGCTCTCGGCGACCCCGGTCTCGACGGTCGGGTTCGAGCGCCGCCGCAACGCGGCGCTGCGCCACGACACGGAGGAGGCGTTCGTCGAGGCCCTCCTGCGCGACATCCCTCCGGCGCCGGAGCACCAGGCGGAGATCGTCGCGGCGAACCGCGCGGGCCGGCCGCGCGCCGGGACGGCGTGAGCGCGCCGGTCGTCCGCCTCGGCCTGCGCGAGAACGCCGCGCAGTTCGGGCTGCTCGTCGCGATCAACGCGTTCGTCGGGGCGATGGTCGGCCTCGAGCGCACGACCCTGCCGCTCGTCGGGCAGGAGGACTTCGGCCTCGCGTCGAGCACGGCGGTCCTCTCGTTCATCGTCGCGTTCGGCGCGGCGAAGGCCGTGACGAACCTCCTCGCGGGCAGCGGCGCCGAGCGGTTCGGCCGCCGGCGCCTCCTCGTGACCGGGTGGGCGATCGCGCTCCCCGTCCCGCTCCTCATCGCCGTCGCGCCCTCCTGGGGCTGGATCGTCGCCGCCAACGTCCTGCTCGGCGTCAACCAGGGGCTCGCCTGGTCCATGACCGTCGTCATGAAGATCGACCTCGTCGGACGCGCGCGCCGCGGTCTCGCCCTCGGCCTCAACGAGGCGGCCGGCTACGGCGGCGTCGCTCTCTCCGCGGGCGTCACCGGCTGGCTCGCGTCCGAGTTCGCGGCCCGCGACGTCCTCGTCGTCGCCGGCGCCGTCATCGCCGTCGTGGGGCTCGTCCTCTCCGTCCTCTTCGTGCGCGACACCGCCGGTCACGTCGCGCTCGAGCAGGCCGGTCACGCAGAGGGCGCGGACGGGCGCGCCCCCCGTCTGCGCGAGGCGTTCGCGCGGGCGACCTACCGGGAGCCCGCGCTGCGCTCGTGCTCGCAGGCGGGTCTCGTCAACAACCTCAACGACGCGCTCGCCTGGGGGCTCGTCCCCCTCTTCCTCGCGGCGCGCGGCGCCGCCGTCGACGAGATCGCGCTCGTCGCCTTCCTCTATCCGGCGGTGTGGGGCGTCGCGCAGATCGGCGCCGGGCACCTCTCCGACAGCGTGGGGCGCAAGCCGCTCATCGTCGCCGGGATGCTCGTCCAGTCGGTCGCCCTCGCGCTGCTGGCGGCGGGAGACGGCGACGTGCCGGTCTCGGCGGCGTCGGCCGTCCTCCTCGGCCTCGGCACGGCGCTCGTGTACCCGACGCTCATCGCGGCGATGTCGGACGCCGTCGCGCCCGTGGCGCGGGCCCCCGTCGTGGGCGTCTACCGGTTCTGGCGCGACAGCGGGTACGTGGCCGGGGCGCTCATCGCGGGCGGCGTCGCCGACGCGCTCGGGTACGGCGGGGCGGTCGGCGTCGTCGCGGGCCTCACCTTCGCCTCGGCGCTCTGGGTCCTCGTCGACATGCCGCGGCGGGCGACCGGGGCCGAGGCGGTCGTCCCCGCCGTCGCCGCCGAGTGAGCTCGCCGCTTCACGAGGAGTGCGCGTGCGCGCCGAGCTGCGCCTCGACCCGCGCCACCTCCTGCTTGACCCCGACGAAGCTGTCGGGCGTCACCGAGATCGAGTCGATGCCGGACTCGACGAGGAACCGCGCGAAGGCGGGGTCGTTGCTCGGCCGCTGGCCGCACAGGCCGACCTTGCGGCCGGCCTCGTGGGCGCCGGTGATGAGCTGCTCGATGAGCCGGGTGACCGCGGGGTTGCTCTCGTCGAACTGGTCGGCGAGGGCCTCGGAGTCGCGGTCGATGCCGAGCGTGAGCTGGGTGAGGTCGTTCGAGCCGATCGAGAAGCCGTCGAACCTCTGCGCGAACTCGTCGACGAGGATGATGTTCGACGGGATCTCGGCCATGACGTAGACCTCGAGGCCGCCGGCGCCGCGCTCGAGCCCGGCGTCGCGCATCGCGTCGAGCACGCGATCGGCCTCGTCGATCGTGCGGCAGAAGGGGATCATCACGACGACGTTCGTCAGGCCCATCTCCTCCCGCACGCGCCGCAGCGCCCGGCACTCGAGCGCGAAGCCCTCGCGATAGCCGGGGTGGCCGTAGCGGCTCGCGCCGCGCCAGCCGATCATCGGGTTCTCCTCGTGCGGCTCGAACCCGCCGCCGCCGATGAGCTTCGCGTACTCGTTCGTCTTGAAGTCGCTCATCCGCACGATCACCGGATCGGGGTGGCGCGAGGCGGCGATCTGCGCGATGCCCTCGGCGAGGCGCTCGACGAAGTACTCGCCCCGGTCCTCGTAGCCGGCGGTGAGCTCCTCGATCTGCCTGCGGGCGTCCTCGTCGCGGACCTCGTCGAAGCGCGCGAGCGCCATCGGATGCACCTTCACGTGGTTGTCGACGATGAACTCCATCCGGGCGAGCCCGACGCCGTCGGCCGGCAGCCGCCACCAGCGCGCGGCCGCCGAGGGGTCGGCGAGGTTGAGCATGACCCTGGTGCGGGTCTCCGGCAGGCCCTCGAGGTCGATCTCCTCCTCGTCCCACGCGAGCCGGCCGTCGTAGACGACCCCCTCGTCGCCGCCGGCGCACGAGACCGTGACCTCCTGGCCGTCGGCGACGAGGTCGGTGACGCCCTCGGCGCCGACGATGGCGGGGAGGCCGAGCTCGCGGCTCACGATCGCGGCGTGGGACGTGCGCCCGCCGTGCTCGGTGACGAGCGCGGAGGCGCGCTTCATGATCGGCACCCAGTCGGGGTCGGTGCGCTCGGTGACGAGCACCGCGCCGTCGATGAAGCGGTCGATCTCGTCCGGGCCGTGCAGGCGCAGGACGGGACCGGCGGCGATGGCGTCCCCGACGGCGAGCCCGGTCACGACCCGCTCGCCGCGCTCGCGCAGCCGGTAGTGCTTCAGCTCGCCGGACTCCCGGCGCGCCTGCACCGTCTCCGGGCGCGCCTGCAGGATGAACAGCTCGCCCGTCTCGCCGTCCCGCGCCCACTCGAT
This sequence comes from Paraconexibacter sp., assembly GCF_059438195.1. Classification (NCBI taxonomy): domain Bacteria; kingdom Bacillati; phylum Actinomycetota; class Thermoleophilia; order Solirubrobacterales; family Paraconexibacteraceae; genus Paraconexibacter; species Paraconexibacter sp. The sequence continues at coordinate 2,624 of NZ_JBLKKY010000024.1, read as the reverse complement.
GTCCATCGGCCGGCCGTAGTGCTCCTCGATCGCCGCGGCCCAGCGCGCGAGCGTGAGGACCTCGGCGTCGGCGAGCACCCAGGCCGCGCGCTCGGCCTCGCTCGTCCCGGCCTCGACGGTCGTCCCGCCGTCCTGCGCGTAGACGACCTTCACCTGCTTGCGGCCGCGCCGCCGCGAGATGATCGGCCGCAGGTCCTCGCGAGCGAGGAGCGGCTTGAAGACGACGTACGCGTCGGGGTCGACGCTGCCGCTCACGACGGCCTCCCCGAGGCCCCAGCTCGCGTCGATGATGACCGCGCGCGGGAAGCCCGTCTCGGTGTCGATCGAGAACATCGTCCCGGCGCCCGCGAGGTCGGAGCGGACCATGCGCTGCACGCCGACCGAGAGCGCGACGGCCATGTGGTCGAAGCCGTTGTTCTCGCGGTACGTGATCGCGCGGTCGGTGAAGAGCGAGGCGATGCAGCGGCGGCAGGCGTCGAGGAGCGCCTCGGGTCCCACGACGTTGAGGAACGTCTCCTGCTGGCCGGCGAAGCTCGCCTCCGGGAGGTCCTCCGCCGTCGCGCTCGAGCGCACGGCGACCCCCGGGTCGCGGCTGCCGACGCGCTCGGCGAGCTGCGCGTAGGCCGTGGTGATCGCGTCGCGCAGCTCCTCCGGGAACTCGGCGCCGACGATGAGCTCGCGGATCGCGCGCCCGGTCTCCGCGAGCGAGGCGTCGCCGCGGTGCAGGCGGTCGAGGTGCTCGGTGATCGGCCCGCGCAGGTCGTTCGCGTCGAGGAACGCCCAGTACGCGCCGGCCGTCGTCGCGAACCCCTCCGGCACGTGGATGCCGGCGCCCGCGAGGCGTCCGATCATCTCGCCGAGCGAGGCGTTCTTGCCGCCGACCCGGGGGGTGTCCCCGGAGCCGAGCTCGGAGAGGTCGACGCAGTAGCGGTGCTCGGACATGGGTGGTGCTCCTGGGGACGGGTGGGGACGACGCGCTCGTGAGCCGTCGTCCCGACGGTACGGCGAGCTGGTGGGGGCGGGGTCCGTGATGCCCCGCGGGCTTGCTGCAGGGGACTACGGTGGCCGCACCCCGCGGCGCCACGCGGGCCTCTTGACAACGCCACGCGCGCCGCGGATAGTCGCGCCGCGCGGAGCGTCTCCGCGCCGGCCGCGGAGCGGCCGTCTCGGGGCCGGGAGGGCCCGACGAGAAAGGTCCAGCAATGCACATCACCCCGGCAGGGGGCGTCGGCGCGCGAGCGCGCCGGCTCACCGCCCTCTCCGCATGGGTCGCGGCCGTCGTGGCCGCGCTCGTGTGGGGAGCGAGCACCGCGGGCGCCGCGGTGCAGAGCGCGACGACGTCCGTCGCCGATCCGACCATCGCCAAGGGAGCGTCGACGACGGTGACCCTCTCGCTCGAGGGCACGTCGACGACGGAGTCCACGCCGAGCGACCTCTTCCTCATCCTCGACGAATCGGGGAGCCAGACAGCGGCGAACTTCCTGCAGACCAAGCAGTTCGCACGCGACGTCGTCACGAGTCTCGCCGGGCGCGACTTCTTCGCGGACGGCGGACGGATCGGCATCGTGATGTTCTCGACCACCGCGCGCACGGTGCTCCCGCTCAGCGCCGATCCGGTGGTCGTCCAGAACGCGATCAACGGCGTCGTCCAGCAGGGCGGCTACACCTGCATCGGGTGCGGTCTCGACGTTGCGAGGCAGCACTTCACGACCTCGTCGCCGCCGGGCCGGAACCGGCTCGCGATCGTCCTGACCGACGGCGCGAACAACCGCGGCACCCTCTCGGCGTCCGTCGCCGCGTCGGACGCCGCGGGCGTCGAGCGCTTCGTCGTCGGCGTCGGCTCGACGCTCGACCAGGTCGAGCTGCGTCATGTCGCGAGCGACCCCGACAGCGAGCACCTCTTCCTCGCCGCGCAGTTCGAGGACCTCGAGCAGCAGGTGGGGAGCGTCGTGGGCGCGGTCGACCGGCCGGGCGCGACGAACGTCGTGATCACGCCGCAGGTGAGCAGCGTCTTCGGGGTCTCCTCGCCGGTGGCGTCGAAGGGCGCGGTCGTGCAGTCGGGGAACGGGCTCACGTGGACGATCCCCGAGGTCGGCAGCGAGACCGTCACGCTCACCTACACGGTGACGCACGATGCGACGGCCGGGTGCGGCACGACGGCGGTGCACGACAGCATCGGATACACGGACGACCAGTCGAGCGGCGCGGTCTTCGGTCTCGGCAGCGTCGAGGTGACCGGGTGCAACCTGCCGCCGGACTGCAGCGGCGTGAGCCCGGACGTCGACGACCTCGGTGCACCGAACCATCAGCTGCGGGCGGTGACGCTCTCGGGGGCGACCGACCCGGACGGCGACCCGGTCGCCATCACGGTGACCGGCGTGACGCAGGACGAGCCGGTGCGCGGGCTCGGTGACGGCGACACCGGCCCGGACGCGGTCCTCGGCTCGTCCTCCGACGAGGTGCAGCTGCGCGCCGAGCGCGCGGGCGCCGGTGACGGTCGCGTCTACCGGATCGCCTACACCGCGGCCGACGGTCGGGGCGGGACGTGCTCCGGCGTCGTCGCCGTCGGGGTCGCCCGGGACCGCTCGGGTCCTGCGGTCGACTCCGCGCCGGCGAGTTACGAC